>DYRX01000055.1 GCA_020718525.1 Victivallis vadensis | reverse complement strand
CTGTCGTGTGCCAGATATAGCCGTTTCCACTATTCTCGTGAATGCATTGCACGATTGCCTTGACGGCATAAATCTGATACGGCCGCATCATCATCAGTTTCTGCTCGCTGGCAATCAAGACCATGTAGCGGCTGACCATCTGGCCCAGGGTGCATTTCGGCAGGAATGTCTCGGCGAAGCTGTCCAGATGGGTGATTTTCTTGTTGTCTTCGGCGGCGAACTGATATACAGGCAAGAATCGTTCGTCGGCGTTGAAGCTGAAGTGGCGGTTGCTGTTGTTCGCAAAATACCAGGTATCACTGCGGTTGCTGACGATGAATAGCTGGATGAAACACAGAAGGGAATTGGCATAACCGTTGCCGGGGTCGTTCTTGTATTCGACAATCTGCTCCATGGCACGGCGCGGGCTGATACCAAGTGATTTCAACTCGATCTGCGCCACGGGCACGCCGTTGATGAGCAGAATCACGTCATAGCGATGATGGCTGTTGTTTGTATTGATGCGGAGCTGGTTGACGACCTCGAAAGAATTCTTGCACCAGTCCCTAATATTCACCAGTGTGTAGTTCAGCGGCGTGCCGTCGTCGCGAGTGAAGTCATTGATTGTGCGGAGAGTTTTCGCGGCGGTGAAAACGTCCGGTGTTATGATTTCCTCCAGCAGGCGGTCGAACTCGTTGTCCGACAGCTTGACCCGGTTGAGAGACTGGAATTTCTCGCGGAAGTTTTTCACTAAAGCGTCGCGGTTCCGGATGTCCGGACGATAGTCATATTTGAGGCTCTTCAGCTTCTCGATGAACTGCAGTTCGATCTGGCTTTCGATATTCGTCATTTATCACTACGCCTTAAAATCAAAATTATTTAAATTTCACATGCACGAAAGTATAGGCTTGAAGGGTTGGAAGTCAAGGGCGATTTAACATATAAGATCAGCTTGCCTCATAGCTTTTCATAATCAGATGCTTTGCATTTTCAAAATCTTTTTCATTGCGTATGGTCAGCTCCAATTCTCCTGTCCCAAAGTGTCCTATCTTTCTGACATCCCTGGAAAATCCGTCTTCGAGTTTTATCTCCTCGGGATTGACCTTGAGGATTCTAGGCATTCCAAAGCCGAGATATTCAAGCAGTCCCAAATCCTTGAATACCCTCATCAGTACCTTGTTGCGGGGATTCGAATATCCCTCAAAAAATCCCCTGTTCCTGAGCAGTATGGATGGCTCCAGCCGATCTAATCTCCAGACTGTCGGAGAAAATCACGAATTTCGGAAGCAGTTCCGTGCAGTAGTCCTTATGGGACGGCTGTGTTTGATTGACTTAATTTTATATAATAATCAAGGCAACAAATATAAGTGTACTTGGAAATGTCTTGGCGGGCGGATTCGAAACTGCATGTGCCTCTGCCGGCTTCAGTAGTCGAGGCTTTTTGTCCCAAGCGGAATGAAAATGTGGAATGAAGTTCCCTTGCCTTCCTCGCTTTGAAGGCGCATTTCGCCGTCGAGTCTCTCCACGATCATCATTGCAGTCGAAAGGCCGAGTCCGGTTCCCTTGTCGCCCTTGGTGCTGAAAAACGGGTCGAATATCCTTTTCTGGATCTGCTTGGGAATTCCGACCCCCGTATCTATTACGCTAAGCTTGATGTACATGTTTGCTGAAGATGGCAGAGAGAACTCGAAGGAATTGACTAGCTCGGTGCGGATTGTGAGCGAGCCTCCGCCTGGCATTGCGTCGTGCGCGTTTATGCAGAGGTTCAGAAGAATTTCCTCTATTTGCGACGGATTTGCGGTGATTTTTGCCGGCTCGGGGCAAAGCTCCACTTTCAGTATAATGCGCTTTCCGATCAGATATTGAATTATATTTAGCGTGTCAGATATGCATTTGTTCACGTCAAGCTCGACCGTTTCCTGCTCCTTCCTTTTAGAGAAATTAACAAGCTGTGAAGTCAGATTGTAGGATTTTTTTGAAAGATCTTCGATTAGATTTATGTCGCTTTCAGTCGCCTGTCCGTTGTTATGCCTTAGCAGATATGCGATTCCAGACATGAGCTGGACAATGTTGTTGAAGTCGTGCGCGAGGCCATTCACGAATATTCCAAGGGCTTCCATCCTCTGGGAGTGGAGTAGCTGATCCCTGAGCATTTTCGCGTAGGATCTTGAGATTGTCCAGTAGGCGCCCACCAGACCGCAGGACATGAGGAGGAATGATAGAACGGGGTAGAGAAAATAGCCCTCCATTATTTCAAAGCGCGGCAGAGCCTCCTGGATTTCATCCATGGTCGCGTCGAGGCAGATGAACCACGGCTGGTTGTTTTCGAGGGGAATTTTGCTGAAGCAGAGGACTCTTTCGCTGTCTTTCCCCTTCAGAGTCATTGTGTAGCGGGTTATTCCGTCCTTCTTGTCTTGAAGCTCGTCCAGCAGAGCTATTCGTATTTCAGTGAGAAGCGAGACCTTCATCGCACGCTCGGAGTAGACCGGTGAGAGTATGAGATTGCCTTTTCCATCAACAATCCATGCCCTTCCTGCACCTCTTATCTGAAGATCGGAAAGATAGTTTTTCGCCAGGAGTCCGAGGTTCAAAACAATTCCTACGCTTCCTTTGTAGCTTCCATAGGAGTCAAGGAGCGGCGCGGAAATGTGGACGGACTTTGATCCTGAAAATATTTCGTGGAGAGGCGAAACAAAGACGTCTTTGCGCCATTTCATCTCGGTGAAGTGCTTGCAGTCCAATAACTTACCCTGCATATTGTTTTCCGGCACCGCAAAGATGAGTCGGGATTTTTCGTCAACTCTTATTACTGACACGGCAGTGTCGAGTCCGTTTAGATAGGCATGGAAGCTCTTCATTTCGTCCCTGCCAGCGCTGTCGAAATTGACGATTGCAGGATTTCTGGCGAGCACCTGAAGTGATCGGCCTATGTTCGAGATCTCCCTGCTTAGCAAGTTGGAGTAGAGCTTTACAATGAATGCGCCTTCATTCTCGAAGGCTCTGAGTTTTTCCTCGCGGAAATTCTGATAGATCGCGAGAAGGATTATCCCCAGTCCAATCAGAAGAAAGGAAAGGAGAATGAGGAAAAATCTGTCGAGCATGCTGAAATATGCTCCGAACTTGCCGGACAGAGTCCTTTTTTGATTTTCCTTCAGCTTGTTCATGATTAAGACCTAAGCCACAAATTCAGCTTTTTGAACCAGACTCGCTTAAAATTGCGGCGCAATTTTCATTAGATAATCCGGATCAGTCTGCGGAAAGACTTACGCCCAGATTATTTAGATGTCCAGATCCTTCACTGACGCCGCATATTTTTCGATGTATTCTCGGCGCGGCTCGATTTCATCTCCCATGAGCAGTGTGAAAATTCTCTCGGCCTGGAAGGCGTCTTCCATCGTAACCTTGATCATTTTTCTCCGATCCGGATCCATTGTTGTATCCCAGAGCTGGTCAGCGTTCATTTCACCAAGCCCCTTGTATCTCTGAATCTGAAGCCCCTGGCGTCCGATCTTCTTCACTTCTTCGAAAAGTTCATGGACGGAAGAGACGGAGACAGGGCTTTGATCGCCGGAGCCTATGCCGGCGATTGGCGCATTTCCTTCGAAGATGGCTGAGACGCTCAACGCGAATCTCGACAGCCTTGCCGCGAGCGCCTCGCACATGGAGGCTTCATAGACGGCTGTGACTTCTATCGAGGGGTTCATGCCCTGACTCTGAGGCGGCGGCATTGCCTCCTGCGAATCAATCCTGCTTTCCGACGCCTCTTCTGGCGTGGCATCTGTCCTCGAAGGACTGAGTCTCGCTTCCGCTTCCTCAATGATTGTCCGTTCCTCGGTGTCGTTGTAGGCATAGCGCTCGCTGATTGTCCCGTCATTTTCCCTGACCCTTATCTTCGCGATAGGGAAGCGTCCGTCGTTTCGCGCAAGTCTGAAATATTCAACAGGCTCGATTCCATGCCTTTGGAGTCCAGCCGAAGCCTTCTGCGCCGAAATCATGATTTCATTTAGTTCGGCGAGATCCTCCTTGGACATCTCCCTGCCGTCCGGGAAGGACACATTCAGATCGTCCGACGCTATTTCTATCAGGTATCTGTCGAGCTGGTCTTCTGTGTCAATATAGCGCTCTTTCTTTTTCTTTCTCACTTTGAAGAGGGGCGGCTTGGCGATGTATATGTAGCCTGCGTCAATGAGTGGCTTCATCTGTCTGAACATGAATGTGAGCAGAAGAGTCCTTATGTGCGAGCCGTCTATGTCGGCATCTGTCATGATGATTATTCTGTGATAGCGGGCTCTCTCGACGCTGAAATCATCCTGCCCAACCCCGCATCCGACCGCGGCAATCAGCGACTGTATCTCTCTGTTCTGCAATATCTTGTCAAGCCTCGCCTTTTCGACGTTGAGAAGCTTTCCCCTGATTGGAAGGACGGCCTGGAAGGAGCTGTTGCGCCCCTGTTTGGCGGAGCCTCCGGCGGAATCTCCCTCGACGATGTAGATCTCACAGCGGGCAGGATCTTTTTCCGAGCAGTCCGAAAGTTTTCCCGGCAGTGAGAATGAGTCCAGCGCACCTTTTCTCTGGACCAGCTCTCTCGCCTTGCGGGCGGCTTCCCTCGCCCTTGCCGCCGTCAGCGATTTGAGTACAATCTCTTTTGCCGTCGAGGGATTCTCCTCCAGGAATTCTCCCAGTCCCTCGTTGACGATTGACTCGACTATTCCCTTTATTTCATTGTTGCCCAGCTTTGTCTTTGTCTGACCCTCGAACTGGGGCTCGCGCACCTTGACGCTGATGATCGCGGTCAAGCCCTCGCGGGTGTCGTTTCCAGAGACAGGTTTCTCATTTTTCAGCCAGCCGCCGCTTTTAGCATATGCGTTCACAGTTCTTGTGAGGGCGGACTGGAAGCCGGAAAGATGCGTTCCGCCTTCTATCGTATTGATGTTGTTCGCGTAGGTGAAGATGGTTTCGGCGAAGCTGTCGTTGTACTGCATGGAAATCTCGACGACGGCGTCATCCTTCTCCTTGATGAAATAGATCACGTCGTGCAGTTTCTGCTTGTTCGCATTGAGATGTTTGACGAACTCGACTATTCCTCCCTCGTAGTGGAAGCTTTCAAAACGGTCTCCGGCTCCCTCTCTCTCATCCTTCAACGTTATGATCACGCCGCGGTTGAGGAACGCCAGCTCCCTGAGGCGGTTTGCGAGGATGTCCCATACATATTCAGTGACGGAGAAAATCTTTGGATCCGCTTTGAAGCTGACCGTTGTGCCGCGGGTTGCCGTCGCGCGTATCTTCTGGAGCGGGACTGCCGTTTTCCCCCTCTCAAAACGCATGTGGTATAGAAATCCGTCCCTGTTGACCTCAACTTCGAGCCATTCGCTCAGCGCATTCACACATGAGACGCCCACTCCGTGGAGTCCACCTGAAACGCTGTATGATTTCTTGTCGAATTTGCCGCCGGCATGAAGTATGGTCATCACGACTTCGAGAGCTGGCATGTTTTCCGTCTTGTGCATGTCCACGGGGATGCCGCGTCCGTCGTCGGACACAGTGATGCTGTTGTCAACTCGGATTACAACATCAACTTTCTTGGCGTAGCCAGCCAATGCTTCGTCAATGCTGTTGTCAACGACCTCGTTGACAAGATGATGAAGACCCCTTGAGCCGGTGTCCCCGATGTACATGCTCGGTCTCATGCGGACCGCTTCGAGGCCCTCCAGAACGGTTATGTCTTCCGCCGTGTAGGCACCATTTGTCTTTACTTCATCCGATTGAATGTTGCTGTCGTCGGACATCAGAAAATCTCCCTTTCAAAAAGTTGAACAAGCCCAAATTAATGCCTGCGAACTGCAGGAATGCAAAGTTTCCATGGCGCGCCTGCTCGGAAAAGCAGGCATCCGCAGGAACGGGCGCGAAAAAACTCCGAATAATGTAACATGCTTGGGAAGAATATACAGTGCCAATAATAAAAAAGTAAATGTTAACTTTTTGTTAAATAGAGGAGGTGAAGTTGATTTTAGGCTCTGGAACGGATAGCTTAGAGGCTCTTTCGGACAGCAAGACGAATGAAACTTGCCCGAGGAGCATATGTGGTTCAAACAAAAAAAGGAGTCCAGCGATGAAGATCTTGAATCTTGGTCTGGCGATCGCGTTCATTGTGTCCATGTCGGGAAGCGTCTTTGCGGTCGAGAAGGCGAAGGAGGAAGCAGGCGACAAAAAGCCCGACTATGTCGCCCCTGCCCAGGAGACGAATCAGAAGCCCGCAAGCATGGAAGAATGCAAAAAGATGATAAAGGAGAAAGAGGCTCTTCTAGCGGTGGAAAAGGATGCGGCAAAGAAAATGCTCCTTGAGAAGGACATTGCCAATCTGAAGGAAGTCCTTAAAAACATGAAGGAATTCGAGAAGAGCAACAATCCCTGAGACGGGCGAGTCCCGGCAATTATTGGGTGGCGCAGATCCTTTCTTCCGGAAGACTGCACTGCCGCCATGAGGAAATGGAATCCGCGTCGAGAGGCGCGGATTTTTTGTTTTAGTCGGAGTTTCAAGACTGAGCGCAAGATGCAAAATCAATTCTTGAGCAAGCGCATTGCACGCTCAACGATTTCTAATTCAAAGGGGCTTTGCGCTGACTCCATGGCGCGCGAGTAGGCGTTTCTCGCGCCGTCATTTTCTCCCTGCATTCTAAGCGCCTCGCCAAGCTGGTAGTAGTAGCGCATTCTTGATCTGGCCGCGGAGGGTTCTCCGAGCTTGAGAAGGATCTCTTCCGCCGAGCGGGCTTTCCCAAGTCCTAGCAGGGAGGAAGCGAAATTGAGCTCGATCAGAGTGTTTGAAGAATCGCGTTCATGGAAGGGGGCGAGGACGGCGAAGGATTCGCCAAATTTCCCATTCTTCATAAGCTGGTTGCTAAGATGAACTGCGGCGGACTTCGAGTTCGGCGAAATCGAGAGCGCAGTCCAGAACGACGCTTCAAGCAGTTCGTCTTTGGCGCCAGAGCGCTCAAGTCCGATTCCGTAGGCGACAAAATCTTCGGCTCTGAATTTTTTCTCGTCTCCGCCAGTTGAAAGATAAGAGATCGAAAAGGAGGACAGCATAAATAATGCGAACAGAGCAGTTTTAATACTTCCTGGAAGCCTTGTCCCTTTGTCGATAAAAGCCATTGGTCTGACGGAAAATATGAAGAATAGCGGCATAAGCGCCAGTCTGTATCTTGCAAGAGGGAGGAAAATTGCGATAGGGATTGCCAGGGCGAGCAGATAGACGAAAAGAGAGAAGTATTTTGACGTGAATCCGTCCTTCAGCAGAATCAGAATCAGTCCGGCGACGGCGAGAGGGAGTATAAAAAATGAATTGACCAGGTATTTGAGAGGATCTATCGAGTTCCTCATGAAATAGCAGTTGATGTTGTTTGGTATTTCGTGGTGATGGAAGAGGAGTGTTAATTTTTCGAAGAAATTTGACGCGGCATCCCGTATGCCAGGGGGACTGCTGGGGCTCTCGGCAGAATTTTCAGGAAGAGACATTGTGCCTATGTTCTCTGCCGCTCCGGTTTTTATGATGTACCGTGCGTCGGGAATGGAAGGAAGCGGAATAGGCATTTGTCCAATGATTTGAAGAAGGAAGCAAAGGCAAGAGGAACTAAGAACGAGGACAAGAGGCAGAGCATTTTTTTCCAAGTAGTCTTCCCGCCAGTTTTTGCCTTTCTAATGAGTCTGAATGAGATCAGTGCGAGAAAAAGCAATGAAAGCAGTGTTCCTGAAAATCGGGTCAGGAGCGGCAGAGACAATAGAACGCCTGCGAGCGCAAGGGACGACGCTGAATATTTTTTTGAAGCTAGCAGTTGAGGAAGCGAGAGGACGGCGCAGGATGCCGCCATGAAAAACGCCTCCGGCATAGTAGACAGCTCGTATATGATTGCAGTTGAATATGTTGCGGAAAAAAAACCTGCGAGGATGGATGCCATCTTACTGCGAGTCAGGTGCAGGACTGTGAAGGTGCAGATGAAAGTCGCCGCCATCCCCGTGAGGAGCTGAAATCCAGCCACAAGAACAGAGGCGTTGTCCTCTCCGCCAATCAGTTTAGCCGTTCCGCAAATCAGGCGGTAGACCGAAAAGCTCATTCTGCCCTCAAGGAAACGCTTGCCATAGTCCATGTGCGTCATCATGTCCAGACCAGGAACGAGGTGGTAGTGCCGAAAGGGCGAATGAAGCCAGTCTGCAAAGGCCAGCAAGTTGCAGACCAGCGCGACGAGAAGAGGGAAAAAATAGACAAGAGCGCGGGATTTCAGCAGGTGGGCAGGATTATTGCAGAGCCTTGTCCGATTCGTGCATTGCGGATTGGCAGCCTTGTTTGAACCACTCATTTTTTGAATATCTCGTCCATGCGCGGATCCGGCTTTCCTCCGAGTCCAATGGATTTCCGATACCATTTCTCCGCCTCCTCCCGAGATGACGCATCATTTTTAGATGTCAGCAGAACCGCCAGATTGAAGGCGCATTCGGCAGACGACGGATTGCGCTCCAGAGAGGCCCGGAAATTCTTTTCTGACGCATCTTTCCAGCCAAGCTCGGCGCAGATCGTCCCCGCCATTCTCAGATATTCCGGATCTTCGGGCTTCAAAGAAAGCGCCTTGGACACATATGCCAGCGCCTGAAGCGATTTGCCCCTGAGTATGCACACGCAGGCGGCAGATGCAAGAGCGTCGGAATCATCCGGATTCATCCTCAGATATTTGTCGAAGCGCGCAATGGAATCGTCCAGTCTTCCCGCATCAAGGCAAAGTTTTGCGGAAGCTCTGAGCGCATCGGTCTCATCAGGATTTTTTGAAAGTATTTTGTCGTAGTGCCAAAGCGCGGAATCTTTTTTTCCAGCGGATATGGCTTCGGTCGCCGACTGATAGAGAAGCTTGAGTTCATTTTTAGTGAAGGATTTCGAGTTGGGCTTTGCATTCGACGGCTGGTCGGAGCCGACAGATTTGACGTCCGCGACTGCCCTGGCATCCTTAAGTTCGCTCTTCAGATCGGCAACTGAGACTTCCAGTTCCTTCGCTTTCTCGGCGGCGGCAATTGCTTCGGTCTCGGCTTTCTTCAATTTTGCGTCTGCAAGCTTGAGAGCTTCCAGCAGTTCGGCATTGTCATTCTTCGCCGTGTCTGATTCTTTTCCTGCAATGTCCTGGTTTTTCTTTGCCGAGACGCAGTAGTCGCTCAATTCCTTTAGGTTCTTTTCGCTTGTGTCTAGCTTGGTCTTCGTCTCGCGCAGTTCCTTTTCAGAGTCTATCAGCTTTGTCTTCAGTTCCAGCAGTTTATTTTCAGCATTCTTGATCTGCGTCTCAGACGATTCCGCTGAGGCTTGCAGATCTTTGAGATCCTTGTCCTTGCTCTCCAGATCGGAACGGAGTTTCTCGAGCTCGCCCCCGTTTTTGGGTCGGCTTTCAAGCTCCTTCTCCAACTGCGAAATTCGCAGATTCATCGAGCCCGTCCTCTTCTTCTCGTCTTCAAGAGCGTCAAGGAGAGACTTGCGCTCCTTCTCTGTCGCGCTCAGCGTCTGGGCAGTATCGGCAGTCTGCTTCTTGGTCTCCGAGGCGGACGCCTCGAGCAGAGCGAGCTTCTCCTTTGCAGACTTCATGCCTGCGAGGGCGCTTTCCTTCTCCTGTCCAAGCTTTGCGAGAGATGCCTTCGATATTTCTAGCTGTGCGGATATTTCATCAAGCTTGTTTTTTTCCATCATCATCTTCTGAAGCTTGTCCCGGGCATCCTTGGCATCGCCGTCGGCCTTTTCGATCTTGTCCGACAAATCCCTGTTTTTCGCCTCCAGCTCGATTGTGTATTTTGCAAGCTCGGTGAAATCCTTGTCCTTCCTCGAAAGCGTCTCATGCTTTGAGGCGATGTTTTTCAGTTCAGCCTGGAGTCCCTGGTTCCTTGCCTCAAGCTCATTGAAGGTCTTTTCCAGTATTTCGTTCCTCTTGAGAGTTTCTTCGAGCCTGGCCTTATGCTTGTCCAGATTCGCCTTTAGCTCCCTTGTCTGGATGGAGGCGTCGGAGAGCAGTTTCTCGTATCTGGCAGATTCCGCTGTTTTTTCTGTTGCGCACTTGGCGAAGGTCTCCTTCTCCTTTTTCTCCTTCTCGAGTCCAAGCGTCAGAAGCTCCAAATCCCTTCTGAGAACGTCGTTTTCGGAGCTGAGCAGAGATTCCGCTCCGCCCGACTTTTCGGCGATCTCCCTGATTTTGTCCGCCTGGGACGCGCTTTTGCCCTTTTCATCCTCGAGCTTGTTCCTGAGTCCGGCAATCTCCTCGTCAAGCTTCAAATTTGCCTGTCTTGATTCTTCCAATTCCTTCTTGAGAGAGGAGTTGCGACTTTCGCAGTCGTCCAGAGCGCTCTTGAGCCTTTTCTGCTCTTCGGCATCCTTGGACTTCAGAAAATTTTCCTCGGTTTTTTTTGAGAGGAACGACTGTATTTTGCTGTTCAAGTCGTTGTTTTCGCTCTGTAGCTTCGCATTGAAGGACTGCGCGCTTGAAAGGTCCGAGGAGAGCTTGTCAATCACGCTCTGCTTTTCTTTCGCGTCGGAAATTGAAGCGTTTTCACTGCGGATTTTTTTCAGCTCGTCGGAGAGGAGCGCGTAGCGCTTTTCTATTTCCGCCTTTTCCCTGGAGAGATCCTTGTAGTCCTCGACCGCCTTGCGTCCGCGTTCGGAGTCCTTCTGGGTTCTCGTTATGTACTGAAGCGCGCTGTCGAGCTTTTCCTTGCACTGCCTGAGCTCCTCTTTGAGAATTTTTATTTCAGCGCTTTCGTTCGCGGGCTTTCCTTGGCCGCTTCTTGAATCCTTTGAAAGGCTGTTTTTTTCTGCGGCATCCCTTATCGCCTTGATCTTGCCTTCGCAGATGGCGATCCTGTATTTGATGAAAGACGGATTCCAGTCGGGATATTTGTCCTTTATCTGCTTGAACGCCGCCAGCGCGCTTTCATAGGTTTTGACGGCATCATCCGATTTGCCTGACTTCTCCAGCGTTTCGGCGCTTTCAAAGATTTCGAAGCCCTTGAACCATAGCGACTTGACCTTGGAATCATCCTCGGAAAAGAGGGACGATGAAATGAGTACGGCGAGCAAAAAGGCTGTCGAGAGAATGAATCTGTTCATTTTGGTGCTTTAATATTGTGGGTTGAATTGAGCATCCTCGATTCCGCGCTGTCTGACGGCATTGTCAGAATTCGAAGAGTATGTAGAGGCGCTTGAACGTAATCTCCAGGATTTCGCAGGCGATCCCGAACGGACCATAGACCGTGCCCTGTTTGACGGCGAATTTCTGCTGTCCGGCATCCTCGAGCTCCTGGGTGTGAATTTCCTCGTCGAGATCCTCGATTTCTCCGTCAATGGAGTCGAGCTCTCTCTTGATGCCAAGAAGTTCGTTTTCATTTTTTGCGGATTTGAGCATGGCATCGAGAGTCTCGCGCTCTTTTTTCATCTGTTCAAGTCGGGCGATCTTCTTGGTCAGAATCTCGTCCTCTGCCTCCGAAACTTCGATCTTGGTTTCTCGAGATTTGGGAAGCTTGTCAGGAACTTCTATTTCCATTCTTGCAATTTGCGTGTCAAGCTCGCGGATCTTTCTTCTGCATGAGTCAAGCTCCTCGACAGATTCGGATGAATTCATCAGCCTCAAATAGCCCGCTCTTTCCAGACGCATTTGCTCGAGCTTCGCAAGCCTGCTGGAAACCAGCGTTTCGTCCTCGATTTGGACGTTCAGCTTTTCTGTCGCCTGAGGCTTTGTGCTCGAACAGCCAAAGGCGGCCAAAAGAAAGAGTAGAAGGCAGATCCGCCCCATTTGATGGACTTTCATTTTCATTCTTGGAACCAGCTCCCACATGGATGAAGTAAAAAACCAGCGCAAAGACGCAATAAATACGTCTGAGCTGACAATACACCTTCTTGAAAAATAAATCAAGCCTTATTTTAAACAGAGGGGATAAAAGTCAGGACGAATGAATTTTTCTGGCTCCAGTTTTTCTCAGGTCGTCCAATGCCTTTCTTGCACGCTGGGAGATCTCTTTAGATTTTGATTCAGAAAGCTTTACCAGAAGAATCCTGTCTTCAAGATCGCCAAGAGCGCCGAGGGCGGAGATCGCCGAAAGCTTGACAGCTCCGGCACCAGTTTCCGCCGCAGTTCGAACCAGAGGCAAAAGTTCCTTCATGTCTGCTTTGGCGCAGGCGTCAAGCGTGCTGGCAAGGCTGTCCGGGGACGGCGACTTGGACTTAAGGATCGCGGCGGCGGCATTGACTATCTTCTTTTTGCTGAAGCCGTCCTGCTCCACAAGCAACTTGGCAAGCGACTGAATTGCAACGCCAGAGATCTGGCTCGAGTGGTATTGCACCGCCTCGTCGAGGATCTGGCGGATGTGATCCTTCTCCACGTCTCTGGCATTTTTATAGCAGTCCGCCAAATGCCTCACCGGAATGCACCTTATTTTCTCGCTGATTGAAAAGTCGTAGTAGATCCCAAGCAGTTCGGAGCAGAGCTCTTCCGGATCAGGCTTCTGCCTGACAAGGAGGGCGACAAGATCGTTTTTGAGCTGAAGACTGCTTTCGCTGTTTTCGTCGTTTAAAATAAATGCATAAATTCCGGCGCGTTCCTGTAGGGTCAGCTCCCCCACGAGGGACTGAATAAGCTCGAAGCGCCTCGAATGCGGGATGGAAGCTCCCCCTTTGAGCAGTTCGAGAAGCTCCACCCTGACAGGCGGCGGTCCGACAGAGCTTGGAAATTTGGCGGATTGCGGAGAGATTTTCGAAGTCGGCTGTCGTATGCTTCCAGAAGAGACCTCATTGCCGGAAAAATCTGAACTGCCTTTCTTCGGGTTTGGTATGGACATGTAGTAGAACGCGAAGATCGCAGCTGAGACAAGCATCCCGCTTATGACAAAAAGCACCATTGCTAGAGACCTTTTTTCTGGCTGACAGCATTCGAGAACGGCTTGAACTGCAAAAAAAACGGTGTAAAGTTAACGCGCTAATCGGATAATTCAACAAAAAACGGAGGCGAAGATGAGACCTGTTACTCTTTTTACCGGACAGTGGGCTGATTTGCCAGCGGAGAAGCTTGCGAAAATGGCAAAGGGATGGGGGTATCAGGGGCTTGAACTCGCATGCTGGGGGGATCATCTCGATGTCTATCGGGCATCGAAGGATTTGAAATACTGCAAAAATCACCTTGCCATGCTAAAAAAGCACGGGCTTCAAGTCTGGGCGATAAGCAATCATCTTGCGGGACAGCTTGTATGTGACCCCAACGACGACTCCAGATCGGACTGCTTCGCACCGAAAGATTGCGTGGGCAATGCCGAGGCCAAGAGAAGATGGGCGATAGAGACCATGAAGGTCAGCGCCAAGGCCGCAAAAAATTTGGGCGTCCAGGTCGTCAACGGATTCACTGGCTCTTCGATCTGGTATATGCTCTACAGCTTTCCCCCGGTCAGCGATGAAATGATCGAATCTGGCTACGCGCGTTTTGCCGAATTGTGGAATCCAATACTTGATGAATTCGCCAAGTGCGGGGTTAGATTTGCACTGGAAGTCCATCCGACCGAAATCGCCTTCGACATAATCACGGCGCATAAGGCGTTGAAGGCTCTGGACTTCAGACCTGAATTTGGCTTCAATTTCGATCCGAGCCATCTTTTCTGGCAGATGATCAATCCTGCCAGGTTCATAGAGGAATTCCCGGACAGAATTTATCATGTCCACATGAAGGATGCCGCGCTTACACTGGACGGCAGAACTGGCATTCTCGCCTCGCACCTCAATTTCGGCAAGGCTGGGCGCGGCTGGGATTTCCGCAGTCTTGGGAGAGGCCAGATCAACTTCGAGGAGATTCTCAGGGCCTTGAACAGAATCGGCTACTCAGGTCCGCTGTCGGTCGAATGGGAGGACTGCGGAATGAACCGCGAATGCGCGCAGGAGGCATGTGAATTCGTGAAAAAATTCAATTACACGCCTTCCGCGGTCCAATTCGACGCGGCTTTCGACAAATAGTCGCCGGCGCAGTTCTCAAAGACCATGCGCAGTTTTTTCCGAGCTGGGCTCGCAGTTATTCAGCAAACTGCGTGGCAATCTATAGTTTTTCAGAAAAATAATTTCGTTGTTTTCTGAGGCAATTGCAAAAGTGCCTCTTTGAGCTGATTTTATTGTTGGTGTTCAGGCTTTAGCCTGTTTTTTGAGCTTAATAAGACACACTAAAGTGCGAACACCAGCGAATAAGTCTCGATCTCTTTGGACTTTTGAAATCAGCTCTTCTGAAAAACTGTGCATTCACTAACTTAACTGAATTGATCCCTATGCCAGACGCGAAAATGAACGTCGTTCTTGTCAATCCTGAAATTCCGCAAAACACCGGAAACATAGGAAGGGTCTGCGTCAACACCGACACACGCCTCCATCTGGTCAAGCCGTTCTCATTTTCCCTGGAAAGCTCATATCTGAAAAGGGCAGGGCTGGACTATTGGGAGCATCTTGACCTGCAGGTGCATGAATCACTCGATGATTTTTTTCTTTTTGCAGAAGGCCAGGGGACCTTCTTCTGCTTTTCGACCCGGGCAAGCCGAAACTTCTGGGACGCGCATATTCCCCCAGGCTCCTTTCTGCTTTTCGGAAATGAAAGTTCAGGCTTTCCACAACGGATATACCGTGATTTTTCCGAGCAGTTGCTGAAGATCCCAATGCCCGGAAAGCATGCCCGGAGCATGAATCTAGCCAATGCTGTCGCCGTAGCAATATATGAGCTCGCACGCAGATCCCACGCAAATATTGGCTGACGCAGATATTGTTTCATGCAGTTACAATGAAAAAATACAATGCCGAATGTCAGACATCTGAATCCACAGCGCCATGGAAATCGGCTGAATATAGCCTGCTTCCAATCTATAGTGCGCGCTCTCCCGCTGTCAACTCCCGATTCCGATAGCGGTTTCGATGCCGATATTGGAGCTGAATCTAAGCCGTAAACGTTCTTTTTTCTCCTCAGAAGACTTTGACAACGACTTCCCAGGATGACTCGGAAGACTTCGATGACACGGACTATTGAGCATTCAAATCGTGTTCGTAGCTGTCAGCTTCGCCACCCTTTTTGCAAATCCCGAAAAGTCAAAAGCAAGAAAAACAAATCTAATCTCGCAGAAAGGCACCCCCACGCCAAGGTTTTATCCCAAGTGGCAGGTCCGCTACTTCGGGCCGTAGTCACGCTATTGACTATGAGGGAATGCCATATATATTGGGCACAAGTTATCTGATGAAGGGAAACCGCATCCTGAAACTGCGGATCACCGCGCACCTCATGTGGCAGAAAGGAGTGAGGTCTTACATTTTCCAGAGATATTTAGATAGTTTTTGCTTTTCACTCTTGACTTTTTTCTTATCCTCACATACAATTAATGTCGCTCCCGGTTGATACCTATAGGTCCGTCAATGATGTCACAGCGGATAAACATGTTGGAAAGCGAAAAAAACACTTTAAAATTCACAATAATCGAGTTGCTTGTCGTAATTGCGATCATTGGTATATTGGCATCAATGCTTCTCCCTGCCTTGAGTCGTGCGAGAGACAAGGCAAAGGAGGCGAACTGCATAAGCAACCTGAAGCAGATCGGCACAGGAACTCACAACTATGCCACGGATTTCAAAGACTATTTTCCTGTCGATGGCGACAACACGCCCTCCTCTAATCTTATTTGGACAAACACGGGAATTTACAGGCACTTCGGAAAACTGGCTCTTGGCAACCAGTATCTCACTGGCAAATTGTTCTATTGCCTAAGCGCCAAGTCCAACACTATTGGCCATGCCGTAACTGGTCTTCAGAATTTCGGAGTCGCGGGTCAAAATTGTGTGACCCCCTACAAGCAAAGGGGAACAAACCAACATGCTGATGCCGCGACCACCACAAGGGAGACTCAAAGAAAAGCACAAATTGCCGACCAATACGATTCGTCGGCGGCGGACGGCATGAATCATAAAAAGGCAATCCAGGTGCTTTACACTGATGGAAGCGCCATTTTGGTCAAGCTTAACACAGACTGGAAAATCTCAAACATAGTTGATCCTGCTACTGGCAAGAATTCTTGGTATCAACTAGATTCCGGTAGCACTTCCCCAATCCCATGATTGGATGGATTAAGAAGGGAATAAAAACGCTATGTTTTGAATTTCAGCCTTGACTTTTATCTTTACATCTTCTACAATCCTTCAAGCTGGAATTCACAATTTTCATCAGACTATTTGTTTTGGAAGGTTGTAAATCCAGAGAGTTATTGTTCGCGACCGTATATGGCGGGTGCAGGCGCAGTATGAAATAGGCGAGGAGAAGAAGCTGTTGCAGCTTCTCAGTTTTTTCATGACTCTTATGACTTCCGCCGCGTCGCTCATCTAGTGTTTTGTCCCTTAAATACTAATCGTAATACACTTGAATAATAAATTATTTCCAATTAC
>DYRX01000054.1 GCA_020718525.1 Victivallis vadensis | reverse complement strand
TCGTGTGCTTTGTGTCTTCGTGCGAGATAAGGTTCAACTTTTGGGAAATGCACCCTTCCTGATATAGTTTCAAGAAAAAATAGATTCACAATTTGAATTTATTAAAATGAAAAACTATAGTCTCTCCTCCTTTTACGGATGATAGCTTCGCTTTTGCAGAAATGTTCCAACATCATCGGAGAGTGCCGCGAATGAAAATGAATCTGAAGAAAATCGGGCTGGCGTCTCTGCTGACTGCCCTTGTCCTGAACCTGCTAATCGGATACGGGCTCCATTCAGACAACGCGCAGAGCGAGCCCGGCGACAACGGATACAACGCCATATGCAAGCTCATGTTTGTCATAAACAAAATACGCCGCTACTATGTTGACGAGAGCAAGGTCGCCTACAATTCCCTTTTCCGAGGGGCGATCAGGGGAGTTGTCAAGAGCCTCGATCCATTCTGCTCATACATGGACGAAAAAGATTTCAACGAAATGACTGAGGAAACGCAGGGGCGCGAATATGGTGGAATCGGGATTGTGGTAACCTACAAGAACAACGCATTGAAGGTCATTTCTCCGACGGACAATTCTCCGGCGGCGAGGGCTGGCATTCTTCCTGGGGATCTCATCGTAAAAATTGATGGAACGGAAACCTCGACTTTGAATTTCGACGAATGCGTGAAACGCCTGAAGGGGGAAGTCGCGGCTCCGGTCACGCTCACAATTTACAGGGAATCCAAGGACGAAACGCTGGATCTGACTCTGAAAAGGGAGCTCATAGAGGTTCTCAGCGTGAAGGGGGGGAAAATTGTCGAGGATGGAATCGCATATCTGCGCATAAGCGGCTTCAACGCCCCCACTGCCGAAGAGCTGGACAAAGCTCTTAAGAAGCTTGACGAATCCGGAATGCAGGCGCTTGTCATTGACCTGCGCGGAAATCCTGGAGGGCTTCTAATTTCCGCCATCGAAGTTTCAAGCCGCTTCATTGAATCCGGCGAACTCGTCGTCTATACCGAGGGCAGAGCGAAAAACAGCAGGCTCGACTACTATTCAATCAAGTGCAGGAAATATACAGAGCTTCCAATTGCCTTGCTTGTTGACGGGAATACGGCGAGCGCTTCTGAAATTTTGGCAGGATGCCTCTGCGATCACAAGAGGGCGTTCCTCGTCGGCGAGAAGACCTTTGGAAAAGGCTCCGTGCAGTCCATTTTCGAATTGCCCGACAAGAGCGGCGCGATAAGGATCACAACAGCTAAATATTACACGCCAGGAAACAGAGTGATACACGAAAACGGCATAGAGCCGACAGTCATCATCCCATTGTCAAGGGAAGAGATTATAGCGCTTTACAATCAGAGAAACTCGTATCCGGGCATCATAGAGCCGGACACGGACAATCCGATTCGGGACGTTCAACTCGAAAGGGCGGTCGAAATTCTAAGGGGTGTCTGCCTGCTTGAAAAAAATCTCCAGAAATAGCATTATTTTACCACGGAACACGTGAAAAGTTTACATTTCTCTGTCTTACGGTTTATATCCAGAAAGTGCTGAAATCTAAATCGTCCCCATTACCGTTCCCGTCAAAGTTAACTGCCCCGCTGTGAAATAAGTTTACGGCATCAAGCTCCGACATGCGATCTCGTCTCTCCATTTTCCGAGCGATGCACTTTGGACTGCTGACGCGAAAGAGAGCGAAGCTTAAGGCTTGCGCGATCCTGTCGCCTTGCAGTTGGCAGATTTTTTGATTTATGGCGCCGGGACTTTTTGAATCTTCGAATAGCCCCGCTATCTTTCGTCGGAATGCATTGGATTGGCATGGATGCGGCACGCAGAGTTCTAGATATCCATGTCAGTCATTCCAAACAACAAGGAGATAAGATGCCGACACTGAGCGTTCAGAAGGGATATGAGAAGAGACCCGACATCAAACTTCTCGAGGGCGATTTTGTGATAGGCAGGGATTCCACCTGCGACTGCGTCATTGACTCCGGAGACGTCTCGAGGAGGCATTCGCGAATTTCCTTGAAAGGTGGCAAGGTTCTCATCGAAGACCTGGACAGCGCGAACGGAACCTTTGTCAATTCACAGCCGATTCATGCGAAGGTCGAGCTCAAGCACATGGACATAGTCCAGATCGGAAGTGCAGTGTTCACTTTCAGTTCGGACGATTTGTCAGGAGAGGACGATCAGACCATTTCGATGCCCAGGAATGCGGGTATGAAGACTTCCGAATACTATAACTTCAATTTCATGTCCACCGTGATCAAGAGAATTGAAGACAATGTCCAGAAAGTTTTCAAGGGCAAGCCTGAACTGGTGAGGAACATCATAGTGTGCATGCTCTCCGACGGGCATCTTCTGATAGAGGACGTGCCGGGTGTCGGAAAAAGCGTTCTAGCGCAGGCTCTGGCTAAATCAATACAGGGCGTCTACAAGAGGATACAGTTCACGCCGGACATGCTCCCTTCCGACATCACAGGTGTCAGCATCTACGACGAGCGCAAGAGGGATTTTGTCTTCATGCCCGGACCAGTTTTCGGGAACATCATACTTGCCGACGAGATCAACAGGACGACGCCAAGGACTCAGGCGAGCCTTCTCGAGTGCATGTCGGAGTCGGCGATCACAATTGACGGGTCCCCGCACGTGCTTCCGAAGCCATTTTTTGTGGTCGCGACCCAGAATCCGTCCGACTATCACGGGACATATCCGCTTCCAGAGCCGCAGTTGGACCGTTTTCTGATGAAAATTTCTCTCGGCTACCCGGAGCGCCGCCTTGAGAAGGAGATATTGGACTCGCAGATGAAATCCCATCCGCTTAACGATATATCCTACGTTGTAAAGGCGACTGAAATTCTGCAGTGCATTTCGCTTGTCAGGCAGGTGATCGTATCTGATCCGGTCAAGGAATACATCCTTGACATAGCGAAAGCGAGCAGGGAGCACCCCGCGATCGCCATGGGGGCGAGTCCGAGGGCGTGTCTTGCTCTGATGCGCGCGTCCCAGGCGCTGGCATCCTATTTTTCAAGGCACTATGTCATTCCGAGGGATGTAAGGGAAGTTGCAGATGGTGTTCTGTCGCACAGGCTTACGATGAAGCTGAAGCGGCAGGGGCACTGGAAGAATGCCTCGGAAGTGGTAGCTGACATATTGAAGACGACTCCGATTCCCGAGGAGGAGAAGAAGCTTTGATCCCGTTCATGCCCACCAAGAGGGGATTGATGCTGGCAATTCTGGCTTCAATTTCCGTCTCGATATCTTTGAGCTCGCCGAATCTCGCCAGTTCGATGCTCTCGTCCATTCTTCTTGCCATTCTTGCCTCTTCCTTTCTATTTTCGCTGATAAGCTTCCGCAGAATTGAAATAATCCGCCATCCGTCTGAAGACTGCAGTGTCGGCGAGGAAGCCTGCCTGCCGATCCTGATACGCAATAAAAGCCGTTTCACAAGGCAGTCTTTTGTTCTCAGGGAATCAATTCCGTTCACATCGGAGCCGGCGCATGACGAAGCGGTAAAAGCTTTGACCCCATTCGAAGAGATTCGCCTTGAGCGGAATGTCCAAGCCGATCGAAGGGGAGTCCATCAGCTTGGCAAAGTGCTGATGCTTGGAGGCGATCCCGCAGGCTTGTTCAGAAGGGCGGCAAAATTCGAGCTTCCCGACACCGTCACAGTATATCCGTCCATATACAAGCTTAATTCATTTCCTCTGACGGTCAGAAGGAAGATCCACATTTCATCGAGCAAGCCCATTGGCGAATCCGGGGCAGGGCAGGATTTTTTTGGCATCCGCGAGCACAGGCGATCCGACGGGATGCGCTTCATATGCTGGCGTGCCAGCGTAAAGCACCGCAAGCTGATGGTCAAGGAATTCGAAGCGCTTGGCAACGCCTCTATTGCCATTGTTCTGGACTGTAGGAGGAATGCGAAGGACAGCGCATTGAAGTCTGCCGCGCCCTTCGAATGCATAGTTTCTGCGGCGGCGTCCCTCTGCATGCATCTTTCCGAAATGAACTGCTTCCTTCTCTTTTCAACGCAAAAAGAGGCTGGCGACGGATTTTCAAATATCAGCGGCTCTGGAAGCAGATTTAAAAACATCTCGATTGATTTTCTTGCCTCGGTTCAGACGAGGGACGAGTCTGCCGGAAATCCCCTTTCACCAATTTTCGAGGCGATTCCACCGCAGTCCATTGTCTACCTCTTCTCAATGGCTCAGGATCCGTCCTACGAGGATTATTTCTCGGCGTTCTTTGAAAAGGGAGTCGAATTGAGATGGATTCTCGCATGCCCGGAAAATTTTTCCGGCAGACCCGAGAAAAACGCAAGCGGCCTCCTGGAAGACGACGGCAAGTTCTCTTTCCGCCCTCTGCGGATTGGCCCTGAAAGCAGAATGGACATCCTTATCGGAGACTGGCGCCAATGAATCTGAAAAGCCTCCTTCAAGACGCCATGAAAACTGACGCGGGACTGCTGTGGGTGCATCTCGCATCATACTTGTTTTTAAGCTCCTGCATCTTTGCTGGAATGTTTGGATACTGCTCGCATGAGATTGCCGCATTTTCTCTTGCACTCGTGCCATTCGCCATCGTTTCTGCGCTTTTTCCGAGGACGGCACTCTTCGAGCAGACAAGGTTCGTGGCACAGCTTGTCCTGATTGCCGCATCCTGCCTCTGGTTCAGCCTGCGCATGGCGTATCAGGTGCCCGTTGACAAATCCCTGACCGAGTCCCTCTGTCTCATGGCGCTCGGACTTGGCCTCACTCTAAGTCCCGAATATTATTCATATCAGGCGCTTGTTTCTGCGATAATTCTGATTGCAGGCTCGACAAAGCCACGAGAATCTTTCGTCTACGGCATTCCAGCCGTTTTTCTTTGTGGATTTTTTCTTTTTGGACTGGGACGGCTCTCCGCCCTCTGCGGAAAAAACCTTCCCAAAAAATTGGATCGCATACGAATTGGAAGACAAATCTTCCCGCTTCTCCTGGAGGGGATAGTCTCAATGGCAATCGCCGTGCTTCTGATCGGAATCTTCCCTTCTCCAAACCGTCCGAGAAAGGGGTTTGGGGTACTCGGGGTCTCATTTGAAAATGTCAATAATTCCCCAGAATTGATGCAAAAATGGTTCAGATCTGATAAATACCTGCCAAATCAGAATGGGGATCGCTCGGCATTCTCAAAAAGTCCCAGCTCTGCGACGAAGGACAAAAGGGCCCCTTCAACAGAATTTATGAACGAAGAAGCCGACGCTTCGAGCAGTGTTGGAAGCGGTGCAGGCAACCCGGGAGATGAACTTCTTTTCACTGTCTCGTCGCCAATGAAGCTCTACTGGACGATGAGTCTCTACGACATTTACGATGGCAGAAAATGGACAGCTAGCAATGCCATGAAGAAGCAGAAGCCGTTTTTCCGGAACTATGAAGCATCCAGCTATACTGCGTTGCGCCAGAATTTCACCATGATCAACTGGAACTCCAGAAAGCTTTGCTCGGCTTTCATGCCGGAGTCCTTCTTCATTGAGAGTCTCTATGGCAATTCACTGGACAGCAATTTCTATTCATGCCAGCTCGAAGATCTGCCTTCCATGCCATTTTCCTACTCCGTCATTTCAAGAGTCTCCTCTGAAATGCCAGAGGGAGCCCCGGATTCAATCGGTCTTTCCGAGCCCGATGCCTGGACAGAAAAGCTGGACAGAAGGCATTACATGCAAATTCCAGAAAAAATGATTTCTGCCAGACTTTCTGACTTCGCCAGAAATATTTGCGCAGAGAGCTATTCTCCTATGGAAAAAGCTATGGGCATAAGAGATTTTCTGAGGAGCAATTTCAAGTATGAACAGGCCAGTGGGACCATCCCTGACGACAAAGAGGCGACAGACTTCTTTCTCTTCGAATCGAAAAAGGGAAACTGCCAGCATTTTGCCGTGGCAATGACTATGCTGGCGCGACTCAACGGAATTCCCGCCAGGCTTGCAACAGGCTTTTCTCCGGGAAACTACAACTCCCTAAATGCGCTATTCGAAGTCCACGAATATCATGCGCACGCCTGGTCTCAGATTTTCATCGAAAGAATAGGATGGCTCAGTTTCGACGCAACGCCGCCAGGCTCGGTAATATCAACAAAAAGACCTTTCATACTGGGTGCCCTTCAAGATCCGTTTGGCGACGAATGGCGGATACGTCCCCCGGAGCTTGCAAAAAACATCTTTTCGGAAAAGTCCAACCAGACAGAAGGAAAAGGCGGGCGAATCTCGGAAGCTCCCAAACTTCCAAGTCCGCTTCACAGGCTTGCCGTCGCAATCCCGATGGAAAAATCGGAATTTCAGCGGACATTCAGAAATTTGTCTGAGAAATATTCAAGCGAACTGAATGGAGAGGACAGCCTCATCGGATCAGTGATCGGCTCCATCATCAGGAATGTAAGGCACATGTGGGAAAACTTGAAAAAAGCAGTCGCCAAACTCACCAATTTTTGCGCATCAGCAAAGGGAATGGCAAGCATCTCTGCAATTCTAGCACTTCTCTTTATTGCTAAAATCTCCAGACGCATCTTCAGGCATCTGTGCAAAAGACGACGCGTGTCCATATGCATGAGGCGCATTTCAAGTCTTGCGAAATACGCAGAATCCAATCCCGCATTCTGCGTTGACTGCTCCTACAGGCTGACCCGGGAACTCCTTGACTTGTCCGGACTCCCGCGTGAAAACAACAAGGAACTTTTCGAGTACGGGGTGTCTCTCACAAAGTGCGATGCAGTTCTTGGGCGCGATGTGATCTCGGTTTTTATGGCGTACAGCAAGATGAGATTTGGAATATTCGAACCAAGTCCGAGCGAATCCGATGGGATCTACCACAAAATGCTTCGCATAAGAAACAATCTCAGAGGAAATCTCAGAAAGCTCTGATACAAAGGCAAATTCCATTTTCAGATTCGGATGTCAAATCGGGCAAATCGTGAAAATATGCAATATACGCATTCTCTTCGCGACTATATGCGATTTTTCATGAATTACAGCTCCGAGCCTCGGCATCATAAATTTGCCTTCTCTGATCAAAGGCCAGCCAGCCAATTTGAAGAACTAGAGCATCTCTTCCGCCAGGCTCCAGTGAAGCTCTTCCATATGCACAGATTCAAGGATTAGCTTTTCTTGGAATAGGAGAGAATGCTTGAGTTTCACAGCCTTTTGCCTATTTCGTTCCAAAGTGAAATGTAGGCGCTTTTGGCGGTGGACTGGGACAGGCTGGCTGTCACTGGCATCCTGAAAAGACCCATTTTCTCAACGCAGGAGGAGAAAGGGATTTGTATGTCGGCAAAATGCGAGTTTGCACAAAGCATCTGTTCGACAATGGATCGGTGCAAACTCTTTCTTTTCTCAAACATTGAGAAAAAGGCAATGACACGCTTCTCGTCAAATCCGGATTTGATGTAGAACTTGAGGAATTTTTCGTAGGAAAGTACCGAAAGCGTACTAGGAATGACAGGGATGGCAATTATGTCTGCGGCAAAAAAGACATTTTCTGAAAGAAGCGTGACATTTGGTGGGCAGTCGAGGACGACAATCTCGTATTCAACCGAGTCCAGGATGCCTTTCAGCACCTCGCGGGACTTTTTCATAGTGTCAAGCACAATGTCGGATTTTCTGAATGAAAGCTTTGCCGGAAGGATGTCAAGATTATCGAAGTCACTGCCTTTTATGTTGGAGACGAATGACTTGCCGCCTTTGAAAAGCTTCTTTGCTGAAAAACTTCTTGATGCCTTCGTGCGGAAGTAGAAGGAGGCTGATCCCTGCGGATCAAGATCGCAGAGAAGCGTCTTCCTGCCTGAAGACGCGGCTAGATGGCCGATGTTCACGGACGTGGCGGTTTTGCCGACTCCACCTTTGATGTTGTAAAATGCGATTGTTTTCATAGAATATCAGCATGGAGAATCTGTTTTGAGAGCAAAAAGGCTCTTGATTCTTTTTATGCCTCCTTTACTACAGAAATTTTTGAATGCACTCTCGATTGACTCCCTTTTTCTAATCTTGTCGGCATTGATACTGACGATGAGGCCCCCGAGCGCCGCCGCATGGCCGCAGTTCATCCCTCCCGAATGGGTGGAATGGCTCAGAATGCTCTGCATGTAGGACATCTGCACGGAAAGATCATTGTAAATCCCAAGCTTCTCCTGGAGGCATTTCAGTTCGGCGACAATGGAGCCTATTTCCTTTTCCGGAAACAAGGATGAAAAAAATTCTATCAGATAGCGCAGATGCTTGCAGGAAATTCTCAGTCTATGAAGCTCCTCGTCTGTCATTTCCTCGGAAATGCCGCTTCCCTGCACAAGTATTTTCTTGAACTTCCTCAGGATGAAGAAGCCGGCAAGATATTTCACAGGCTTATGAGAGTTTTCTGTCTCAGGCAGTGAGGCTACGCTTGCAATAAGGCGGGCGACTGAACTGAATGCATCTGCAAAACGAGGCGAATCAAATTCCCCCAGCATTTCGCTGAATTCCACCCGCCTCGCCTTTTCTACCGACTTGAAAAAATCGTCAAGCCCGTCCCGCAAAGTTTCAGGAAGCAGTCCATAATATTCCTTTTTTCTGGCAAGATACACATCTAGATCGCGGGTCTTGTTCGAGAGCCTTCCGAGATATGACAAATTTGCCCGCAGAGATTCCACTGTTTCATCCGGAAATATTTTCTTGAACTGTCCAAGCAGGGTGCGCAGTCTCCGTATTGACACTCTGAAATCGTGTAGAAATTCGGTGTCAATGTCTTCTTTGACTCCCCATATGTTTTTTTGAGCCGCGTCCAGGAGGGATCTGATGACTGCCAGCGCCGCATCTCTGCCGTTCATAGCGTTGGACAGCTCAACATTGATTTTCGAACTATAGCCGCCAGGGACCACCGTTGTGTGCGAAAGCATCTCCTCCAGCAAAGACCAAGACTGCGGCTCCGCTTTGAAGCCATTCTCGATCATGAAGGCTTTTATCTCTTCATTTTCCTTTTCGTAGCCTTTTATCGGCTGAAGTTCCACGAGCATCCTGATTCCGAACGCGTTTTTGCCTGCGTCAATGAGAGCGTATCTGGAAAAAGATACCCTTGAAACGGTTTTTTCATCGCTGTTGAGGACGGCGATCTGCCTCGAAGATTTCTTCATTCTCAGAAATGTCAGAAGTCCTCGATGGCCGGCAATCTCTGCTAGGAGTTCCCTGAGGCTCCCTTCTGGAAAATCTCCCGCATAGAAATATTTTTTTTCCTGCATGAGCGGGGTGCTCAGATGCTGGGATCCATCTTCAGATAAAAGATGCCAGACTCCGTCTTCGCTGTGCAATGTGAGCAAATTACTGAAAAGGCACCAGTCAAATGTGTCGCAATAGCGAATCTGAGACTGGAATGTCTGAACATTTGAAGTTGCAAAAGAGGACGCGAGTAGTCGGATGAACTTCTCAATGTTTATCCT
This sequence comes from Victivallis vadensis, assembly GCA_020718525.1. Lineage (GTDB taxonomy): Bacteria > Verrucomicrobiota > Lentisphaeria > Victivallales > GWF2-50-93 > DYRX01. The sequence continues at coordinate 7,029 of DYRX01000054.1, read as the reverse complement.
CTTTGACGGCTTCAGATATGCGCAGTCTGCGGTAAAAGACATCTTTCCTATCTTGCCCGCCCCCCTGCGGAGCGGCAGTATACTGATTTTCTAATTGCATCTCAAGTAATCTAATTCTTCTGAGTGATTTTTCCAGATGCAGATATTCCAAAGAAGAAGAATCGTATATGGCAGTCAATGCGTCACGAAGGGTGGCTTGCAAGCGTGGCTATGCTTTTTCTGCTTATCAGCGTATGCGCGCATGGGCAGGAAATTTTTGGAATTTTGCCAAGGAGCATCTGCGCCGCCTTCACACCGATTTCACATCCGTTCTGGTCAATGCTCGTCAAAGGCGGCGAAAGATAGTCGCAGAAGAAGTTGTTGTCGCAGGCTATCACCGAAATGTCTCCAGGAATTTTTATGCAAAGCTCCTCTGCCGCCCTGTAAACGCCGGCCGCAATGTCGTCGTTGCCAGCAATCAGCGCTGTCGGCAGCCTTGTTTTCCCAAAAGATTTGGCAAAGTCCTCAAATCTGCTTTTCGCATCCAGAAAACCATAGTTGAACCTGCATGGCAATATGAAATCTCTTGGAGGCTTTGCGGAATGCTCTTTTAGACATGCCAGCATGCCGCACGTCCTTTCATCGGCATTCGCCCATTCGGACTCCCCAGGCATGATTGCGATCTTGCGGTGCCCGCTCGCAAGGAGCGTCTCCGCCATCGCATAGCCGACTTTGAAATTGTCGGTGTAGACGCAAGGGATGGAATCATTCTTCAAATCGAGCAGAACGCATGGAAGTGGAGGCTTGGAAAGCTCCCGCAGATTTTCAGGGGTCAACGATTTTGCAAAAACAAATGCCCCCTCTATGTCAGCCCTCGCAAGGACGGTTGAAAAAATGCTTTTTGCTCCTCCCTCTTTTCCGTAGCTGGAAAGGACTATCGAGGATCGTGCCGCGTCAAGCTCCAGTTCTATCCCGTAGAGAATCTTGCTCAAAAAATCGCCCAAGATATAGTTCAGCTCCGGCAGAAGCAGCGCGAAAAGCCCCGACTTCCCGACGGCAAGATTCTTCGCACTTATATTCGGGCGGTACTCGCGCTTTTTAGCAAGCTCGCAGATTGTTTTAACGGTCTCATCATCAAGGAGTTCTGGTCTTCCAAAAGCCCTCGACACGGTTGATTTGGAAATCCCGAGCTCGTCGGCTAGACTCTGAAGTGTCACGTTACGGGACATATGCGCTGGCTCCCAAAAAAAAGAAAATACAAGCAGAAACATCTACACTATGTTCCAAAAGGCATATTGTCAAACAGAGCAAGACTATAAAAAAAACAATATTTTTTAAGAAGGGGGCTTGCATATTGCAACCGATTGCATTATAATTGGGGAGGCAAACGGAAAAGGAGGAAAATGAGAACGCGCGGAATGACAGGTCGCCCCAGTTTCACTCTGATCGAGCTTCTCGTTGTGATTGCCATAATTGCGATATTGGCAGGACTTCTCCTTCCGGCCCTCAAAAACGCGAGGGAGCAGGCGAGAAGCATTTATTGCTCGAACAACCTCAAGCAGATAGGAACTGCGATATCTCTCTACGGATACGACTATACCTATTATCCGCCATGCGCTACGGGAACAGGGGCCGGATACACAAGCGACTGGACTCTGCTCCTGAATTCCTACATCAACAAATCCTCCGGCGAGTCATATCTCGAAAATGCGAAACAATCAATGGTCATGAAATGCCCGTCAGGAATTGACAGAACCGACTCTGTAAATGCGCTCACCTATTCTGTACACACCAGAATAATGCCTGACATCAAGGCCAGTCCGACTCTTGTGCCTCTGCTTTTTGGAGGCAATCAGATAAGACGTCCAGCGAACATTGTTCTTTCCGGGGAAGGTTGCCAAGTTGGAACAGGCTACGCGACATCGAACCTTTATCAGGGCGGATCAAATGGCTGGCTTCAGTTCGCCGATCCGTGGTGGCCAGCGATTCTCATGTCTCAAGCCGACAATGCCGCCGCTGGCGACTGGGCATCCCACAATGAAGACAAAAACGACGGGAGTGCCGCCAATATGGGATGGATCCGCTGGAGACATTCCGACAACAAGACTGGAAATTTTCTTTTTGTGGACGGACACGTCGGCGGAATACGTATTTACCAGCTCAAATACAGGAATATTGTCCTGCGTTTCAGTGCCGGAGGGGGGAACTGGGCGGAATGAGCAAGAAAAGACTTAGACTTGGCGCATACTGCGATGCCGACAATATAAAGGGCGAAAAGATTCTTGAGACCATCGGACTAAGGGATGTCCTGGATTTCGAGGCGAAGGCGGCCGTCCCCCTTTCTAGCGTGATGTGGTATCCAACTTGGTACAGGCATGATGCCGGCTCGAATTTCCCAAGCTCCGCCGTAGAGCTGGCGAAACGCAGAAATCTCATACCCCATTTAGTCTGGGAGCTTTGTCTGCCAAAAGGAAATCCATGCGAGGAGTCAATTCCACTTGAAGATGTCGTCTCAGGCAAATACGACTGGTATGTCTCATCCTATGCCAAATCCGCAAAAAAATGCGGAACAGAGATATTCATCAGGTTTTTGCACGAATTCAATGGTACCTGGTATGGATGGTCAGGGCTTAAAAATTCGAGGAACGCTAATCTTGCGGCAAAGGCATGGAAGCACGTTGTCGGCATATTTAAGAATGAAGGCGCAACGAACGTGAAATGGATCTGGAGCCCCAACGCAATATGCGGGGGAACACCGGACAGCGGTGGATGGAACCATATCAGAAATTATTGGCCTGGGGGAGATTGCGTAGATATGATCGGAATTGACGGCTACAATTTTTTCCCCTTCATGGAAGTAGAACAGCCCCTGCTGAGCTTCGACGCATGCTTTGCAGAAATCTACGCGCAGTGCGTCGAGATCTCGCCCCCTGAAATGCGTTTCATGATCGCAGAAACTGCGACAGGAGAATATTCTGCTCCACACGCCCCACTCCCCGACAAGGCGTCCTGGATAAGAAACGCATTTGAAGCCCTCTCTTCTCCCGCCTACGAGCGTATTGACTGGCTTTGCTGGTTCAACGTGAAGAAAGAGCTTGACTGGAGAATTGACTCTAGCAGTGCATCCCTTGACGCATTCAAAACCATAAAGGACATCCTCCTTTGAATACGGCAACGCTATTTTGCATAGAATGCAAGAACAAAATAGGAGAATAAAATGAAAACTCTCGCAGTGAAGCTGATCGCGTCGCTCATGGTCTCGGCAGTGCCATTGATCGTTTCGGCGGAAAGTCCCCTCCCGTCTCCAGCACCCCAGTCCTGGGACTGGAACGACAAAAGCCTCGGTTTCTGGGAGGCACATCCCGACAAAAAAGATTTAGTGACTCTGACTCTCAAGACTGAAAATGAAAAAGAGACAAGGCTAGAAGTCGGAACACCCGGCGGATGGTGTCCAGCCATAGTCGTGAAAAATATCTTTCTCGACGGAGCCAAAAAAATAAGCGTTGACGTGAATCCCGGAAACGACTTCGAATGGATCAAGCTCCAACCTGTCCTGCAGTCCTCGGCAAAGGAATGGGACCCGCTCGCAGAAAAGGAAGTCAAGAAGGGGGACAAGTGGCAGACGCTCGTCTTCGAGCTGGACAGCAGCGCCCACAAGAATTCCGGATGGAACCAGATTGTCCTGGTCTTCAACTCGGACAAAAAGGGCAAAGTCCTCGTTGACAACGTCAAAATTCTGAAATAATAAAAACCGCTCTGAATAAAACGGAGAGAGATCAATGAGACGCATTTATTTGACGGCATTGCTTCAAGCGGCTTTACTTGGATCCGCTCTCGGCGGAGAGCTGGCCAGGCTCGAACCTGCGGACGGGCACTGCTACGCTGGCGCAAATCTGAATCTTGGCGAAATGCCCCCGTACAAATTCAACAAGCTTACAGGCTTCCGTCATGCGATCTTCGTTGACTTCTTCCATTTCCCTATCAAGGACGAGAACAGGCTGAAATCCTTTTTCGGAAAATGCAAAGATGCAGGCGCAATAGCCTTGATCACGCTGGAGCCTTTCGAGGGGCTCGAAAGCGTCACGGAAAAGAACTCTGCGAAATTCGCAGATTTGTGCTCGAAGATGAACTGGCCCTTCGTCGTCAGATTCGCACACGAAATGAATGGATCCTGGTATCCCTGGGGCCAGGCGCCAAAAGAATATGTGGAAAAATTCCGTGTCATGGCTGATGCTGTCCACAAGGAATGTCCAAAGGGAGCAATGCTCTGGGCACCGAACAGCGGCTCCGGCTATCCATACGGCGGGGGCAAGTGGGAGTGCAAGGCAGGCTCGAATAATTTCGAAATTCTCGACACCGACAAGGACGGCAAGCTGAGCATGAGCGACGACATGTATTCACCCTATTATCCCGGAGATGCCGCCGTTGACTGGGTAGGTATGACGATCTACCACTGGGGACACTCCTATCCATGGGGCGAAAACGAGCCGGTCAAGCCCAACGAGTTTGCCAATGCTATCACGGGTGAAAAATATGAAGGGGATCCTGTCCCCGACTTCTACGCGATGTTCTGCGCAAATCCTGAACTACGAAAGCCCATGATGATCCCGGAAACTTCCGCCCTTTTCAACACTGAAAGGAAGGACGGGGCAGGCGAGAAGGAGATCAAATGCGCATGGATCGGTCAGATTTACCATGTAGGCGAAAGCAATGCGGAGTCTCCGGCTATTGACAAGCGCTTTCCAAAGCTCAAGGCTATCAACTGGTTCAACCATAAGAAGTTCGAGAACGAGGTCAAGGCGGTCGTTGACTGGACTGTCACTTCAGATCCGGCAATTCTTTCAGACTACAAAAATGCCCTCGAAGCAAAATCTTCCGACGGGTCCAATTACTTCATCGGATATACCGATCCATCAAAAGACTCTGGAAACAAGACAAATGACTGAACGGAGCTAGGGCGCTGATGAAAAGCATCTCTGCAAGAGCAAAAAGGTCGGGAAGAATTCCTTTCCTCCTCCTGACCGTCCTGGTCTTCTCTTCCTGCAGACCTGGACCTGGCGAAAGCGGCGCGAGCCTTGAGCAGTTTGACGAATCTGAACTGAAATCTGTAAAATCGGAATATGTGTCCGTGATGAAAAAATCCGGGTGTTTTTGGCTTGCAGGTCCTAATGGCGCAATGCTAGGCTCTGGCGTCTCATGCGTCCAGCCTTTGGACTGGGCGGCAAAGCCGGGATCCAGAAAATATGACGCCCTGGCGCAATGCGGAGGAGACAAAAAGAAGTGGATTGACGAGGCGGTTTCCAGACTCAAGGAATGGAATTTCAACGTGATTGCTGCCTGGAGCGACGATGATCTCTGCATGTCAGACAGCGGACTTTTTCACACAAAAGTCGTCTGGTATGGCGGATACCGTTCCGACAAGGACATGCGGCTTGTTGACGTGTTCTCAGATGGATATGCCGCGAAAATTGCTGAAACAGGGCTTAAAGAGGTGGTGCCATTTGCCAGGAATAAGAGTCTAATTGGCTTTTTCATCAACAACGAGCTTCCGTGGTACGGAGAGTGCGGATGGCCCACAGGAAATGATGCGAGCCTCGTTGCAAGATACATGGAACTGCCCGAGGGAGATCCCGGAAAAAAGAGGCTCTGCGAATTTTTAAAGTCCTATTACAAATCGGATTTTGCAAAATTCAAGGAGGTCTGGGATGTCCAAGCGCCTTCTTTCGAAGAACTTGCGTCACATGTGAAGATCCGTCCTCTTGCAGGAGAATCAGTTCTCGCCGCCTCGGAGTGGGCGGGGATAGTCGCTGAAAAATATTTTTCCCTCTGTGAAGATGACGTTCGGAAAAATGCTCCGAATCACCTCGTTCTCGGATGCCGTTTTGCTGGCAGACCGCCACGCCCAGTTCTTGAAGCCTGCGGAAGGCATTCAGACATTGTCAGCATAAATCTTTACAGGAAGGACGGCTCTTTTGACGAGAATCTGACTGGTGCGATCTTTGAACTGACCGGAAAAGCAGTTTGGATTTCCGAGTTCTCATGGAGGGCGACGGAAAATTCGTCCGGATGCCCCAACAAAAAAGGTGCTGAAGTCCTCGTGAAAACCCAGAAAGAACGCGCAGACGCATACGAAAAATATGTATCGCATGCGGTCAGCCTTCCTTTTGTTGTCGCCTACGACTGGTTCCAATACTATGATCAGTCCCCTGAAGGTCGCAGTTACGATGGAGAAGACTCCAACTACGGACTTGTGGACATACACGACAAGCCATATTCGGAACTTGTCTCAGCCGCAAAGAAAGTAAATGCGGAAGCCAGCAAACTGCATCTGCAAGGATCTCGTGAAAAACAAATTTATCCGCTTGAAATCCTGGCAGATTTCAAACCCGTAAAGCTTGCGGAAAGCGAGAAGCCTCTGTCTGCTCCAATTCTTTTTGCCGACTCCGCAAGTCCTTGCGCAATCTGGGGCGACAAATCAGTCCCCTACAAAATGGAAAAAGACCCCGGCCGCAATTCTTTCATTATAGACACGGAAAACGGCTGGGGCGCAGGAATTTCATTCAAGCCCGGGAAAAATCTTGCGCTCAACAAGGACGGATCCGCCAATCTTTCTGGAGCCAGGCAGATCAGAATAAGATTCAAATCCGACAAGTCTGTCAAATTCAGGATAGGAGTCCATGAGTCGGGACATGCCGCTCCCGGCGCGCAAGTCTATCAGGGGGAAAATGATGCCGACGGAGAATCTTATTCTTCCTGGGGCGCAGAGACTGGAAGCGGAGAAATTGAGGAACGGATATTCCGTCTCTCAGATTTCGCTCCAAACCTGCACTACGGCAACCAGAGAGGAAACATGCTTGTCAACACTGGGGCAATAGACGAAATGCTCATATCTTTTCCAGGTACCGGGATCAAAGGTGAATTCGAACTGATAAGCATGACAGTTGAATGATATAGTTTTTCATTTTAATAAATTCAAATTGTGAATTTATTTTCCATGAAAAACTATATCAGGAATCAGTCGCTGATTCCTGTGGGAAATGTTTTACGACA
>DYRX01000350.1 GCA_020718525.1 Victivallis vadensis | reverse complement strand
TCTCTTATGTTCTGCATTCCCGTGCAGAACTGGACAATCCTTTCAAATCCGAGTCCAAAGCCGGCGTGCGGAACAGTTCCGAATTTGCGAAGTTCGCAATACCACCAGTAGTCGGATGGCTCCAGACCGCATTCTCGGATTCTTCCTTCGAGGAGCTCCAGGCGCTCCTCCCTCTGGCTTCCTCCGATGATTTCCCCGACCGCCGGAACGAGGACGTCCATTGCGGCGACAGTTTTGCCGTCGTCATTCTGCCGCATATAGAACGCCTTGATCTCCTTTGGAAAATCAGTGACGATGAGCGGGGTTTCAAAGACGATCTCGCTGAGATATCTTTCGTGCTCGGACTGGAGATCCATTCCCCAGAAGACATCGAACTCGAATTTCTGTCCGGACTTTTCCAGCAATGATATCGCTTCGGAATAGCTGATTCTACCGAATGACGCCTGCGCAAGCTTTTCAAGTCTTGCAAGGAGTGTGGAGTCAACAAAATTGTTGAAGAATGCCAGCTCGTCAGGGCATTTTTCCAGAATTTTTCTGAAGAGATGGCGCAGATAGTTTTCTGCGAGATTCGCATCGTCGTCAAGCGTGGCGAAAGCCATTTCCGGCTCGATCATCCAGAATTCGGCGAGATGCCTCCGGGTGTTGGAATTTTCCGCCCTGAAAGTCGGACCGAAGGTGTAGATTTTCCCCAGGGCGCAGGCGAAAGTCTCCCCCTCGAGCTGTCCGCTGACGGTAAGACTTGTCCTGCGTCCGAAAAAGTCCTTCGAGTAGTCAATTGATCCATCGGGCTTTCTGGGCGGATTCGCGGGGTCGAGGGTGCTGACTTGGAAAAGGCGTCCGGCTCCTTCGCAGTCATTGCCCGTTATGATTGGCGTGTTCACGTATAGGAAGCCTTGGGACTGGAAGAATTCGTGGGTCGCCATTGAGAGCAGGTTCCTGACACGGGCGACAGCACCGAAAGTCGCAGTTCTAGAGCGCAGGTGCGCCAGCTCGCGAAGCCTCTCAAAGGATATCCTCTGTTTTCCGAGCGGATATTCCACCGGATCGCAGAAGCCGAACACTTTTATTTCATGCGCTTTGAATTCCCTGTCCTGTCCCTGGGCTGGAGATTTAGCGAGAAGACCCCGCGCCGCAATAGAGGCACCAGGGAAAAGATGGAGTATTTCAGATTCGTAGTTGAGCAGAGTCGTGTCGGTCACAATCTGGAGATTTTTTTGCGAGGAACCGTCGTTGACTTCGATAAAGGAAAAACCTCCTTTTGAGTCGCGCCGAGTCCTCACCCATCCGCGAATCTCAGCAGATATCTCCTCCTTAGAAAGATCCAAGGCGAATGCCTCCTTCAAGCTTAGATTTCTCATAATTTCCTGTGCTTGTCCTTGAAAGTGTACAATACGCGAATGACCGTGTCTCCGACAATCGCCAAACTGTCAGGAGAAAGCTTGTCAAAACTGTCTTCCGAGCTGTGCCAGTAGAGATTGGACGGACCGAAGCTGAAGTCAATCAAGTCAATGGCTGGGATTCCAGCCTGCAGAAAAGGGTCGTGATCGTCGAGAATGTATTTTTGGGAGAAGGTGAAATACTTTTCGCTTCCGCAAATCTTTGCCGCGTTCATGACTTCATCCGCGAGGCTGGGCGTCGAATTGCGGGGAATCTCCACAAGAAGGTCTTTGTCTCCGATCATGTCCAGGATGATGACGGCGGCGCATGCTGGACTTTTCTCGGCGGCGACTTTCGAGGCGAGCCTTCTGCTTCCGTGCAGTCCGTCCTTCTCGGAGTATTCGAAGCGGCATTCTTCTCCGTCAATGAAAGCGAAGCGCAGTGAAAAGTCAGGCTTAGATTCGGCCTTTCTGAGCGCGTCAATCATGCCCAGGAGGAGAGCGGTCGCGGACGCTCCGTCGTTTGCACCCATGAAATTCGGATCCGATTCAAAGTATTTAGTGTCGTGATGTGCGCCAAGAAGTATGTAGTCCTTCTTTTTCCCCTCGACTTCCGCGATCAAGTTGACGAAGTCCAAAGTGCCGACAGGGGTTTCCTCGCGCCAGTCATCCCGTGTGAATGGGACATTCATTTCGCGGAGCTTGGAGGAGATGAACTCGATGTTTTTTATTGCGCCAGGACTGCCGGAATAGCGCTTTTCTATGGTGCAGATTTCCTTCGCGATCGCCAAAGTCCTGTCTCCGTCAATCTTGGGAAGCGATTTTGGAGGCGTGGAAATTTCTTCGCCGCAGGACTGCAGTAGAAAAGAAACGGAGAAGACGATCGGCAGAAGCAGGCTGTTTTTCATTTTCTCCCGTCGTCGATCTGATATTCTCTTCTCTGAAAAGTGGGAATGTCGAGATCTTCTCCGTTAAACATATTTTTTGAGCTGTTTGTGAAAATTCCCCTCGACTGGGAAATCAGCGGCAGTCCAGGCTGGACTCCAGGATCTTCGATGTCGGGCGACGAGGGAGATTTTTGCTTGTTTTTACCATGGGCCGGACGGGGCGGAAGAGAAGGGATTTGGTCTTTGTTAATTTCTGGAGAATCTTCGTATTTTATGGCAAGCACTGTGATCTGGATTATGCCGTCGAAGGCTGGATCTCCGGAGACTCCCAGAACCATGCGGGCGTTTTCAGAAACGTGTTTTTCGATGAGCCCCAAAGACTGGTTGATCTCGCCGATTGAAACTTCCTTTCCTCCGGAAACTGCGACAAAAAGCGCGTCGGCATTCCTGATCTGGGACAGACCGCCAAGCAGTGGAGAATCTATGAGCATTTCGCAGGCCTTGACGCAGTGGCTTCCAGGCTCGGACAGCGTTGAAACGCCTATCCCGATGCAACAGGAGCTCTTGCGCTTTCCTAGCGCCGACTTGAGTTCGGAAAAGTCGCCCGAGAGGATGTTCTTGGATTTGACAATCTCAGAGATCCCCAGGATGGCGCGGGCGATTTCGGAGTTTGCCCTAGAAAATGCCTCTTCCGCTGACGTGTCGGAGCTGAGCGTCGAATACAGGATGTCGTTGGGAATCGGAATGACGACGTCGGCCGAGTGCGCAAGAGATTCGAGCTCCTTTTCTGCTACGTTGCGCCGGTGATGTCCTTCAAATGAGAAAGGCAGAGTGACAACAAAAATGGATGGGATTCCCATTTTTTTTGCGATTCTCGCGAGAACCGGAGCTCCGCCGCTGGCGGTGCCACCGCCCATCCCGCCGCAGATGATCAGCAGGGAAGAACCTTGGAAAAATGGCTCTATTCCATGCCTGCTCGAATGCGAGAAAACTCTTTCCCCCTTGAGCGCGTCGCCGCCGCATCCAAGCCCCTGCGTCCATTCGATCCCGACGGGAAATACATTTTCAATTTTTGACGAATCAAGGGGAGACTTGTCGGAATCTGCAATTCCTATTTTTAGAGAGGACGCTCCCTTGAGCGATTTGAGCAGCTCGGCTATCCGGATTCCAGCCTTCCCTATACCAAGAACTGCTATGCTGTGCTTTTCTATGCTTTCTAACTGCATCCTTCACCTAAGATTTGTCTATGTAATTTCTAACTCCAGTGAGTATAATCCCAAGGATCAACACTTTCAACCTCAGTTTTTTTCTTGCCCCTTCCAATTTGATCCAGGCGCAATCAAATGCGCATTCTGTCAAGAGTTTGCAATCTTGATTTGACCCATTATACTTGTTTCAGACATGGAACTTTATACTTGTTTAGCGTGAAATAGAATAGTTTAACTTGACGGGCTTTCCCTTTTTGCTTTCTCGAAGGATTGTCTCAA
>DYRX01000053.1:10560-16501 GCA_020718525.1 Victivallis vadensis | reverse complement strand
GAGGATGCGCTTCTCCAGCGTCCGGGACAGGTAGGCGTGGAGATTCATGAAGATGAACACAAGCTCCGGGGACATGCGCGGCCTCCCTTGCTCAAGATGTGGTACGGCAGAGGCGGCAGTGCCGCAGAGATCAATACAGGGAATGTCGCAGACTTTGGAGTCGGCATACCGCCTGTCAAGGATGCGGAGCTTCTTTTTGCTTCTGGCAAGCGCGTCCTGGTCGTCCGCTATCATCATGTGGATCGCTGGGAATTCATCCCCCAGCTCCATGACTTCCCCGATGAATTCCGTCAATTCCGTGTCCGAAGGGGTGAGAAACAGGTTGAATTCCGAACTTCTTAAGCTATCTTTTGTCATCACCGCCTCATGTTGTTTATGTTTTGTAACATATTGCATTATAACACGTTGCGGCGATATTTCAATGCATAATCAAACTCATTTTTTGCTTTTTTTCCGCCTGCTAGACCTTTTCGAGCAGGCTCGAGCTAAAGCCGTTCCATCCTGCAGGGACGCGGATTCAGGTATTTCTGTCGCGGTAGAAGGGATTTCCCGATATGTTGAGAAGTCCAAGAAGTGCGGCTCCGCGCGGTGTTGCAAAATCGGATCTGAAGACAAATTCGAGTTCAGGGCTTTCGGATATGTCGTCGGCAAGGAAAATCTCCAGCAATTGGCGTCGTATGATGCTGACTGCGTCTGGTGGCAGAGCGATGACGAATATAAGTCTCTGCGGTCTGAAGAGCCTTATGACGTAAGAGAGGGCTGGAAATAGGCAGCGTATTCCTTTTGTCAGAAGATCTACTGCGGGAGGAGATCCCAGTCCGATTGCTTCGGCGAAGGACTGCGGAAGACCATGGCTGGATGGATTGAGGAGATCCCAGTGTGCCTGCCAGGCTTTTCCGCCGCAGACAGTTTCAATGCATCCTCTGCTTCCGCATGAGCATGGAATTGCGCTCTGTTCCGCCTCCGGGCTCTTCAAGTGGCCGAATTCTCCGATGTTCCCACTGCCTCCGTGTAGTATTTGTCCGTCCACCATCATTGCGGCGCTCAGTCCCTGTGTTGCGGAGAGCAGGAGAGAATCTTCCGAAAGGTCTTTTGACAGGTTCAAGTAGGTCAGGGCGCAGACTGCGTTTCTTTCTACGAGTATGGGGATGTCGAGCCCGGCGGATAATTTGATTTCCTGCTGGATATTTCTGCCCGCGCAGTCCGGGAAATAGGATGACTTTATGGCAACGTTCTTTTGTGGCGATATGATTCCAGGGAAAGATATTCCGACGCTGACGATTTGCCCCTTGTAGCAGGAGAGCAGTTCTCTGAGCTTGACGCAGATAGCGCTTATTGGGTCGTCCGAAGGGGCGAGGGGGATTTCAAATTCCGAGACAGGCTCGAATAGGAAGTTCATGAGGCTGAAGGATATAGAACCGGCTTCGACGGACAGTCCAGCCAGCAGATACTTTGTCCCGAAAGAGACTATTTCCGGATTTCTGCCGCGCTTTTTGTTGGAGATGGTCTCTCCATATTTGAGGAGACCTTTGGACTCGAGCTGGGACACGGTTTTTGAGATTGCCGCCCAGCTCAGCCCTGTGAGTGCGCAAAGATTGCGGCGCGTCATCATGCCTTTGGAGCCAGCAAGCCTGGCTACTATCTCCCCTTGAGAACGGCTCAGTCTCAGCATTTAATAAGGACCTATTTTTACTTTTGAAAGAAAACTGCCTGCAAAAAGCTTGTAGCAGGGCAAACGAAAAGAAGCCCGAAATCTTCATCTGCTGTAATCTATCACTGATTTGGCGTTTGGCCAAATGCCAATTCTGCATTATATTTGGGGCAATATGGGAAAAAGTAAAAAAATCGTTTGCCTTATAGGCCAGCTTGGAAACGGGGGCACGGAAAAACAACTGCGTCTTTTTCTGAAATTTCTTCCGAAGGATGAATTTAGTCCGAAAGTGATTGTGTGCTCATCCACCTGCCGCGGAGGGGGGATTGAATCTGAAATTTTGCAGGAATGCGATGGGCGCCTGGAATATCTTTCAGGGAGTCCTCTCGTTAAATTTGCAAAATATTTTGGAGCTCTGCTTGCCGAATCTCCTGATTGCGCGATTTCCTGGAGCTTCTACACGAACGCCTTCTGCCGGGCTCCATTCCAGTCCAATTTCATAGGCTCTTTGAGGGGTGGGCTCGACATCGCGAAAAAACAGCTTTCGTCTGCGAATTTCGCAAATTCTTTGCGTCCAAAGCGCTTCATTGTAAATTCCCTGCATTTGAAAGGACAGCTTGTATGCGAAGGCATTGCGGAGGAGCGTGTCAGCGTCATACCGAACATTTTCGAGAGGCGTTTTTCTCTTGATGAAAATCTGAAGCTGAGGGAGGAGATCCGGCGCGGAACCCGCGATTCGCTGGGGCTTTCCGATTCGGATCTGCTTATTGTTGGAGGGGGCAGAGACACGCCGGAAAAAGACATACCTTTTTTTCTTGACACCGTTTCGGAAGTCTTTGAACGTGAGCCGAGAGCCAGGGCACTGCTCGTGGGCGACTGCGCAAGGAACCTTCCCTGCGAAATTCGCAGTCGAGGATTGGAAAACCGCGTTCATCTTCATCTGGCTCCCAAGGGAATCCATTCTGTTCTTCCTGCCGCGGACATCTTTTTTTTGTCGTCGAAAAGCGAGGGGATGCCAAACCTGCTTCTTGAGGCGATTGACTCCGGTGCCGCCCCGGTTTCGACAGACGTTGGGGGGACAAGGGAGATTCTGTCAGGAACTTCCGCTCCGATACTGGAGTGCAGAGATCCCGAGATTGCCGCAGATCGCATTGTCAGGATTCTGAGCGATCCCGAACTCAGAGACAGGATTTCCATGGAATGCATCAGGAAACTTGACGAATTCAGTCAGAGCTGTCTCATGCGGAAATATATTGAGCTGATCGGATAGGGTAGGCGAGGGGAGCTTTGCCGAAGACTGGAAGCGGTCCGAATCGTCATATTTTTGCCCTGTAGAATTTTGAGAACGGGAAAATTGATTTATATTCTTGGTCTCTTCGAATCGGAATCATGCTGGATAGGAAAGAGAATGAACTCATCATTGGAAGACAGGCGCTGGCTTTTCGAGGCGCTGGCTTTTTCTCTGGTCTGGGGGCTGGTCTCTCTTTTCATTCTTCTTCCGAGCGGAAGCCTGGCGTGCGCCGATTCCCAGTATCATATCAAATTTGCAGAGATCATGCTGGAGCGCGGGGGGATTCTCAAGGAATTTCCCTGGGCGACATGTTCGATATGGAAGGACTCATTCTATGACAAGGATCTGCTTTTCCATGTCTTTCTGATTCCCTTCACGCTGATGGGAAAGCTGAACGGTGCGAAATTCGCAGTTTTCATCCTTTCATGCATGCTGGGATTTTCCTATGCCATTTTGGCGAGGGAAGGGGGGCTCCGCAAAAATCTGGGCGAAGTGATGATCTTTGTCCTTCTTGCGAGCGGACCGGTTTTTCTTGGCAGGCTCGTCCTTTGCCGTCCGCATCTTTTTTCCCTGCTTTTCATGGTCTGCGGGATGATCTGCGTGTTTAGAGGAAGCCGGGTGTGCCTTGCCCTGGTTTCGCTTCTTTACTCTCTCACCTACGCCGGCGCCTGGCAGATAATTCCGGCTGTTCTGATTTTCGACGCACTGAAGATATATGCCGAGGGAAGGCGTCCGAAATTTTTACAGATCATGTGCATCTGGGCTTCTGCGGGCTTTCTTGCGGGGATTGTCGTGAATCCGTATTTTCCCGAAAATGTAAGCGGCGCCTTTTTGCAGAGCGTTCTTGTTCTGAAGGCGAAATGGTTTGGCTCAGGCGCGGATAGGATTGCCCAGGCGAGCGAGCTTTCCCCTATGAGTCTGAGCAAATTCATGACAGGCTATATGATGCTTTCGATTCTCTTCATCCTGAGTTCAATCATGTTTTGGAAGAGACGTGCTGAGCTCCTTTCGGACTGGAAGCTGAGCGGGCTTTTTGCACTTTCCTGGATTTACTTCGCCGCCACGCTGATGTCCATGAGGTTTGCAGAGTATTTTGTTCCCTTTTCCGCACTGGCGATCTCCCTTTACTGGCTGGGCAAGACAGAACTTTTCTCTGTCCGGGGCAGAATGCTTATCGCGATGCTTTTTCTCTTCATACTGGGGCTCGTGTCTGTCGGGAGACTGAGGGAATTTTTCTATCAGGAAGGCATGCAATATGCTGGAGCGTCTGCATGGATTGATAAAAATGTGGGAGAGGGGGAGATAGTTTTCACTGGAGACTGGGATGACAGTCCCTACCTTTTCTATGGTGCTCCTAAACAGCGCTATCTTGTCTTTCTCGAGCCCTATTTCATGTATGTGTGCTCGCCTGAGAAATACAGGCTGTGGAACAAGATATGCCTTGGGAAAATGGTGAGGACGGCTTTGGCGATAAAGGCTGAATTTGGCTCGGATGTGATTTTTGTTCCGCCGGACAGACCGGCCCTGAGGCGGAAACTGGAGTTGGATCCGTGCGCCAAGCTTGTATATTTTGGACCGCGAAGTGAAACTCTTTTCGTCACACATGTGTCTGAAGCTGAGCTTGAAGAGTGGAACGAGGCGAAGAATTTTCTGAAGAACTTCAAGAAGGGCAGGGGCAAGTAGCCGTATCTGGCGCAAAGCCTGGGGGAAAACATGGAAGATAGCGCAATAAAAAAGAACAAGACGATCAAGGTTGCCAGGACCGTAAGCGTCTCGGACAAACCTGCATTCGGGGCGTCTCCTCCCACCGATCATTCCTCCGAGATCAACGTTGAAAATTATGAAACTGTGATCAAGTCTTTGAAGGAGAGTGCAGGGGACGAGAAATACAAGATCGTGAGGACGTTTGCAAAGGGCGGGATGAAGACGATTTTCGGGGCGCGGGACAGGATTTCCTCGAGGACAGTTGCGATGGCTGTTTTTCAGGACGCACCTTCGCGCAAGGCTGATGCACTGCGCTTCATCCAGGAGGCGATGATAAGCGCAGAGCTCGAGCATCCAAACATAATTCCGGTGCATGACATTGGCGTGAACGGCTTCGAGGAGCCTTTTTTCACGATGAAGCTTGCAGGCGGCGAGGATCTTGCCTGCGTCATTGACAAGCTGGCGGCTGATGCGCCGGGCTACCGGAAGAAGTATGGACTTAGCTTCAGGCTTGAAATATTTGGCAAGATCTGCGATGCGGTCGCATTTGCGCATTCGAAAGGGGTTCTGCATCTGGACATAAAGCCGGAAAACATCCAGGTCGGAGATTTTGGTGAAGTCCTTGTGCTTGACTGGGGGCTGGCAAAGAGGAAGTCGGACATAGCCGGAAATGGCGATCAGAATGCGGATGCCGCACCGGCGGATCAGCTTCTGGTGATAACCGAAAGGACTATGGACGGTCTGGCGAAGGGGACGCCGGGCTTCATGGCGCCGGAGCAGGCGGCTGGAAAAAACACGCAGAGAGACGAAAGAACCGACATATATGCGCTTGGAGGCCTGCTTTATTCGCTTGTCACCTTCAGAAAGCCAGTCGAGGGGGATGATGTCAACGATGTCCTGCTGAGGACAATCCGTGGCGAGATCACTCCACCGCGGAAGCTCAGCCCGGAATTCAGGATTCCGAGACCTGTCGAGGCGATTGCGATGAAGGCGATGGCGAAAGAGCCGATTGACAGATATTCCAGCGTGAAAGAGCTGAAAGAGGAGCTGGACGCCTTCACCAGGGGCTATGCGACCAAGGCGGAAAGGGCTGGCGTTCTTACAAGAGGATTTCTGATGCTGAGGCGAAACTGGGCGCTTGCGTCAATCGTCTTTCTGCTGACTGCTTCGCTTGCGGCGATATTGCTTCTCTGGGGACTGCACGAGCTCAAGCTCAGAAGCGGCTGGGGACTTGGAAGGGACATTGCGCCCACAGATGCACAGTCCCTATCTTCGGACTGGATTGTCGAGAGTGG
>DYRX01000053.1:0-10460 GCA_020718525.1 Victivallis vadensis | reverse complement strand
TTCAAAAATATAAAGGTCTATCAGAAGAGGCGCCCGGAGCTGACATCTCCGCTGAATGAAGGAGACGCGTTTTACAACAGGAGCAGGAACCTCGAAGGGAGCGAGAAGATTCTCTACCTCAAGGACGCATACGAGTCGTATCTCGGCGTATATGAGAGCAACGGGAGCAGAGAGACAGGACGCAAGGCTCTTGTAAAGATGGCGTATGTTCTGGCGGAGCTGGGGAGATTCGAGGAGGCTGCGGACGCATTTAAGAGGGCGAAGCTTTCCGAATACAGTCTTCAGGATCTGATTTTCGAAGGCGATCTCTGGTTCAAGGCTGGAAAATATCGGATCGCTCTCGACGCATATCAGAGGGCGTGCGAGCGTTTTCCCGAGAGGCGCTCGGCTCTAGGACAGCTGGTTTCGGAGCGCGTCCGGACAATTCCTCCTAACGCGATGAGCCAGGAACTCAGGGATGCGTATTTGAAAATCGGCGAGCAGTCGGACAAATGACGAATGGGGTGGCATATGGGCAGTGGCAGGACTGGTGCAGGATTTGCAAGCGCGGCGATAAGGAACATTGGCATTATCGCGCACATTGACGCCGGGAAGACGAGCATTTCCGAACGATTTCTATTTCATTCCGGAAAGAATCACAAGATTGGGGACATTGACGAGGGCAGTACCACGTTCGACTATCTCGAAGAGGAGAAGAGACGCGGCATAACCATTGTTTCAGCGGCGGCTTCATTCGAGTGGAAAACCCGCGGCACCAGCTATATCTACCATCTTATTGACACTCCCGGGCACATTGATTTCACTGCGGAAGTCGAACGATCTCTGAGGGTTATTGACGGAGCTGTCCTGGTTTTCAGCGCAGTCGAGGGAGTCCAGGCCCAGAGCGAGAAGGTCTGGCGGCAGTCGGATGTGCATAAAGTTCCTAAAATCGCCTTTATCAACAAGTTAGACAGGACTGGCGCATCATATCGTCGCGTATTCGACGATATTGCCGCAAAGTTCAAGTCAAAGATTCCTCTGCCGCTTCAGATCCCGATGGGCGAGGAGGGCGCGCTTGCGGGAATAATTGATCTTGTCGAGATGAGGGCTCTTCGCTTCGGCGGTGAAAATGGGGAGGAACTCTGTGTCTGCGCCATTCCAGATGAATACAGCGGACCCGCCGCATCCTGGCGGGAGAGGCTTCTGGAAAATGTGTCAACGCTTTCTGATCGCGTCCTTTCTCTTTTTGTGGACGGAAAGTCCATTGATGCGGATTTACTGCGAAGCGAAATCCGACAGCTTGCGATTGCTGGAAGCGCCGTGCCGGTCTTCTGCGGCTCCGCAAAAAGAAACATTGGAATTCAGACTCTGCTTGACGCTGTCTCCGACTATCTTCCAAGCCCGCTGGAGAGTCCTCGGCTCAAGGGAAAATCCCCCAAGACTGGGGAGGAAATCGAAATATCTGGCAATGAAGATTTTTTCTGCGGGCTGGTTTTCAAGCTCGATGCAGGGGACAGTTCGGACCTGCTCTATCTGAGAAGCTATTCGGGAAAACTGCGCGTCAACGACACGCTTCTGAATTCTAGAACCATGCAGAAGGTGAAGGTGAAGAGACTTCTCCGTCTCTACGCTTCGAACATTGAAGCGGTCTCCGAAGTCGAAGCCGGGGACATTGTCGGTGTCTGTGGTCCCAGCGACACCTTTACGGGGGACACCTTGTGTTCGGTCGCCAGGCCAATCGCGCTGGAGAGCATAATTTTTCCGGAGCCTGTCATGTCGGTCTCAATCGAACCCAAGAGTTCGAAGGAGAAGGAAAAACTTGAGGCATGTCTTGCGGCGCTTGCCAAGGAGGATCCGACTTTTGCCTACAGGCGGAGCGAGTCCGGCGGACAGATCATTGTTTCAGGAATGGGTGAACTTCATCTGGAGGTGAAGACGAGGCGCATCTGCGAGGATTTCAAGGTTCAGGCCAGAGTCGGAATTCCGCAAGTGGCTTTCCGCGAGACACTTCGAGAGAGAGTTGAAGCCAATGGAAACTTTCAGAGGCTGATCGGGGAACAGATTTTTTCAGCGTCGGTGCAAGTGGAATTTTCGCCTATTCCACCTCTCACCTCGAGCCAGCCTCTGGAAATATTTGCCGAAAAGGAGCTGACAAGGCAGTTTCCGGGGGAATGGATTTCATGCGCCCTGAACGCGATCGGAGACGGGCTCAAAACAGGTGGAAACTACTCCTATCCGCTGATCTATGTCAGGGCCGTCATGAAGTCCCTCAGCGCTGGCGATCCTGCAACTGCGGCATCTTCGATTTCAGCCGCCTGCCTCGACGCTGTCAGAAAAGCCCTCGATTCGGGGACGAAAATTCTCGAGCCCATCGTGAAGATCGAGATAATGTGTCCTGAGGACAGAATAGGGGACATCAGCTCCTATCTGCAGTCGAAGCGGGGGGTGATCGCCGGAATTGACGCCTTGCCTGACGTGAGCCGTCTGGTCTGCGACGTTCCGCTCTCTGAGATGCTCGGATTCAGCAAGGCCTTGCCGAAGATATCGAGCGGAAGGGCGTCTTTCAGCATGGAGCCTGCCGGATATTGCGAGCTTGAGCAGAAGTGAGGGCTTGAACGATCTAGGCTTGAATGAGCGACAGCGGGAACGACAGCGATTACGAGCAGGATGATTGCAATCATTCCATTTATCTCATTGACAACAAACATGTTAAATGAAATAATTGCCGGATTCATCACGGTTTAAGGAGAAGCACAGTAACCGTTAAGCTGGAACGTGCGGCGGAACTTGAGTTGGATACGAACCCAAGTATGCCAGTCTTTCCGAGACTGGCTCTGAGACGTTTTCGGAAAAAACACCATAAGGCATGCGCATAATGAGTCAGTCTCACCCGGCCTGCCTGAGCATTACGAGATGGGTGGCGAGATTTCCGCCAATCTCCACGGCAGGTCCGGCGGTGTCCGGATGCCGCAGATCCTTCCCGTATTTTGCGCATATGCCTCAGTGGTATTCAAGCAGTGTCACCTTGCACGAAACAGGTGGAATGTCCTCGATGTCTTTCATAATTTCCTTCATCAGACAGACGGACAAATCCGAATTTGCCCGCCTGTCCGTGTCCAATTCCATTGTATTTTCACTGAGCCTCGTATGTCTGCAGGTAGCCGCCCGCCTGAAAAAAGGTGGAAAAGTGCCACCGAAAATTCATGGTGGTTCAGACATCTGAATATAGAACTGCGGACTTGCGGTTGCCGGCGCGCTCATGAAGATCCTGAGAATTGGGAATAGTCTAAACATAATAAATATTAGCAGAAGACGGGATGTTCCGGATAAAGCCTGACGTCAAAAAGATTCCCTCTTCCGAGATCTTGCGCCAGTGCTTCGCCGCCGCAGGCGGAGCGTTACACTACGCAATAAGCCAGTTCAACCTGCTTAAGAAATGCCGCCTCTTATTGCAGTTTAAGGCGTTTGAAAATAGAAAGATGGTGAAAGTCAAAAGATCATCGCGGAATCGGGTCTTTTAAAGATCAGCTTCATCTCATGGCGCCGGACCTTGATTTTTCGCGTTTCCGATGCATATTCATTTCTTGGGAATGCCTTGCTCCTCGTCTTGCAAGGGGCGGTTTCCGTGCGCTGTGGCGTTTATGTTCAATAAAGATGGCATTTGCCAAAGGAGAATAAGATGAGCGTGAACATTGAGGGTCTCGTTGAGTACACCGAAGAACACATGATGAAGACACTCGAGCATCAGCTTGCCGACTTCAATGCGGTGAGAACAGGGAAGGCCTCGCCAGCCCTGGTAGAAAATATCAGCGTGGACTACTACGGAAACCCGACAAGACTCAGAGAGATTGCGGGGATTACCGCGCCGGAGCCGAGGATGCTGGTCATTCAGCCCTGGGATCCGTCCTCCATCACAGCAGTAGAAAAGGCGATTATCGCCGCCAACATCGGAATATCGCCTGTAAGCGACGGCCGCATCATACGCCTTCCAATACCTGAACTGAGCGAAGAGCGCCGCAAGTCCCTCGTCAAGCAGGTCAAAGGGAGATCCGAGGAAAGCAGGATAGCCATCCGCAACATCAGAAGAGACTCGAACGAGGCGGCCAAGAAGGCTCAGAAGGACAGCAAGATAACCGAAGACGAACTGAAGGCGATGCTCGAAGAGATTCAAAAGCTCACCGACGACTACATCAAGCAGGTGGACGAGATGCTTCACAAGAAGGAATCGGAGCTGATGGCGCTCTAGTCCGACTGAACAGGCAGGGATTTACGTCCACATGACAATGAAAGAAAGCTTTCGGCCATCGGGAGGCCGGACAGAGAACCGATGCTGAAAAAGTATTTCACTGTGTTTTCGCTTCTGCTCGTGGCATTTGCGTTTTGGGCGAGACTGCAGACTGCCTGGGAGCTCTTTGACAACGATTCTTTCGTGCGCTCGCCTCCGTCCGTCACGGACATGGCTACTTACAAACAGCTTTCCGCGCAAATAGCATCAGGACGCTTTTCGGAGCTATTCTACTATCAGCCGTTCTACTATGCGGCATTTCTTCCGTTTACATCCGTCCTTTCGGGTTCGCAAAACTGGGGGATGATCCATGCGCAAATTATTTTTTCCACCCTGACAGTATTTCTTTGCATTGCAAGCACTGCGATGCTCGCAGGCCGCAAGGCCGCTCTGATCGCCGGGTTTCTATGCTCATTTTCCATAATGCTGATATTCTATGTTCCATATGCGCTGATAGAGACGCTTCAGGTCTTCTGGATATCCCTCCTCTTTTATTTGCTGGTTTTGGGACTTAAAAGAAAGAGACTGCTCATATGGATTTGCGCCGGCGTCGTTTGCGGTCTCACTATACTGACGCGCGGAAACGCATGGTGCTTTGCGCTTCCTCTTCTTTTCTTTTCATTTCTTCCTGAGGCTTCCAAGCCTGGAGCAGGCATAATTCGGCGCTTGGCCAATCCTGTCCTGATTCTGATCTTCATGGTTTTACCGCAAATTCCATTTTCAGTCCACAATAGCTACGAACTCGGAAAATTCTGCGGTCCATCGAGCGCCGGAGGAGCTGTTCTCGCCCTTGGAAACACGCCAGAAGCCCCACCCGGCGGAAGAAATCCTGGCGAAGGTCCGGGTCCCATGGAATATCCTGACACATACAATTACTGGCTTGCAGACAGCGCAAGCTGTCCAGTCACTGAACGAATTTTCAAGTGGCTTCTACGGGAACCATTCGCCTTCATAGAACTGCAAGCAAGAAAATTAATGCTGTTTTGGGATGGAGCAGAAATCCCTAACAACATTGCGCTTGAATTCAACGGAAAAAAATCCAAGTCCCTTTTTACTTATGGAATGATCCCGACACGCATGACACTGATTCTAGGTCTAGCCGGCATGATTTCAATCCTTGCATTGCTTCCGTCAAGAGCTCTGCCACTCCGTTGCAGGCGCCGGAGCTCTTCTTTTCTCGGCCAGTGCGCGCTTATCTCGTTCATTGTCCTATTCTGCTTCGCGACAGCCGCCTTCTACAACCTTTCAAGATTCAGACTGCCTGTCATTCCGCTTCTATGCATTTCTTCTGGAATCTTTGCCGTGTCCCTGACAAGAAGCTACAGGCTCCGGAACTGGCGCCTGCTTTTTCTTGCAAGGCTCGTCCCCTTCTGCATTTCCGTCTTTGTCGTGTCTCACCTATATGCCTATTACAGGAGCAATATTGAATCTGCGATCATGGCATTCGCGCGGCCTGGCGGTGTTGTGAGCGAGCTTGCCGACCAGATTTTGATAATGGACAATGGGCCATATTCCTTCGGTGGCTGGGACGAACTCGAATTGAAGGAATCCGATGAAATACTTAAAGTCTTTTCAATTCCCGATAGCATCGTCAGAACCTACGGCAGTAAAAAGACCGTCCTTAAAATCCCATTCGTATTTCTCAAGCCCGGCTCGGCGCTCTTTGAAGTGAACGGAGATGTGAAAGAAATTTCTTCAGATGCCGCCGGATTGCATGAAATATCGTCAGAATTGCCGCTCGGATCGGGAAAATTCAGCATAGTGCTCTTGCGCAGTGACGCGCCGATCATTCTTCTATGCGACAAGCAGAGAAACTACGGACGGACAGTCTTCAACGGCTACAAGCAGGCATTCGAGCTAGTGGCGAAACTATATATTCCCAAGGACGGCGAATGAGAGATAATATTTTAGTGAGACATCGCATGACGCTATTCCAATTTCTTGCGGCATCCTTTTTAGCTTTCGCAGTATTGACGGGGAATCTTTCCGCCGGCATAGAGAAAGATGCTCCCCAGGAAGATGATTCAAAAATATTCGAAAGACTCAGATGGGCAGAGCTGTTCAAAACGACGGCAGAAGAATATGGCCGCTATTCCACTCAGATTGATCTCTATGAAAAAATTGTAGAAAAGGAGCTCTCGGCTCTGAAATCAATGGTCGGCGAAACCGAAACTAGAAACTATCAGATACGCTTCATGATGCTTACAAACATGTCAAGCGCATATCATTTCAGGCAGATGAGGAAAGAATATCGGCGGAATTACGAGATCTTCATTTTCCAGCTTAGAAAAATCCAGAATTTCGCGAAAACAAACAACAGGTTTTCAGGCATATTCAAAGAGATGCTCGGAGACTTGAACGACATAAAGACAAGGGGAGCAGATTTGTCAGATTCCGGCGTGGACACAACCTCCGAGCTTATAGGCAACATAGAAAAAATTGATTCTAGAATTTCAAATATTCAAAAGCGGATTGACCTGGTGCTTTTTCCTGCGGAACAATTGGCGGACAGTCTAGGCAAGGCAATCGAGGACATGGATGCCGGAACACGCGAGCGCATATGGAACTACTATTTTCAGCGCAGGCGCATGTATATCATATTTTTCACCTGGGATCTGGCGATCAACGACATTAAAATATGGTGGCATGGAATCGGGCACAGCATTTTTCAGAAACTGCCTGACTCCCACCAGGATTTAAAGCTCATATCCATCCTCATGGGTATCTTTGTTCCAGCCTTCATCCTTTTGGGCTTTCTCGGAATCGCAAGACTCCGAAAAGCATTTCCGAACAGAGATCCGAGCACGGACCCTCTCTTGTTCAGAGCTTTTCTCACGGGAGTCCCTGGATTCATTTTGTTTTTGGCTTCCGAGCAGATCTATTTCCCCGACAACGTTGCCATTTCTGGAGTTTCCATCATCCTCATGGTCTTTTCCATGATGGACTTGGGATGGGCCATGACCAGAAACAGGTATAATGTTTCCAGACATTTCAATTCCCCGCTTATGCAGATATTTTTGCTCAATTCAATCATCATGCTCTTTCAAATGCTCGACATATGCGACTTTTCTCTCGCCCTCCTCTGGCCTGTCACCCTATTGATCTTCTGCATTCCTGCCTTCACGGCAAAATGCTCCGGACTCCCGTTGCTTCATCGTTTTTATCTTCATGCCAACCGCATATGTGTTCCACTTGCCCTGTTTTTTTCTTTGACGGGATTCGTATCCCTTTCACTTCTTCTTGTCTTTGTCGAATTCGTCACATTTGTAGGGATTTCATTCGCCTCGGATCTGAGCCACTTCTCAAAAAAGCTTGTTCCGACCGGACACGCGCTCATCTCCGGAAATCTTCTGCGCGCATTTGTCCTGGGGATTGGCGTCCCACTCATATGGAGTGCGACAGTGCTCGCCTCCGCGTTTTTCATTTCGGAACAGCTTCTTGCTACAAATGTATTCTGGACATTTCTATGCACAGACTTCGATTTCGGATGGATCAAGGGAAATCCCGTCAGAATAGCCTCCGCAGTATTTCTGTTCTTCGTATTTAAAACCATGATAAGACTCTTGAAGGAATCTCCCACATTCACATTTCTAAGGATAGAGGATGCTACAGTCCATTCTCTACGCACCATATTTTCCTCGATAATGTGGGGGCTCTACCTGATCGTGATGCTCTATCTGGTCGGAGTAAACCTCACAAGCATCACAGTCATAGCTGGCGGTCTCAGTCTCGGAATCGGCTTCGGACTTCAGAATATTGTCAACAACTTCATGAGCGGGCTTATAATAATATTTGGCGGAACAGTAAGAAAAGGTGACGTAATTCAAATAGAAGGGACTATGGCAAAAGTTCTGGAAATAAACGTCAGAAGCACAAGCATTCAGACCTACGACAATGCAATCATTTCAGTCCCGAATTCTGACATACTCACTTCGAAAATAACGAACTGGACGCGCAACGACCCAATAGTCAAGAGAGAGCTCAAGGTCGGCGTAGCATACGGCTCCGACGTGGAAAAGGTCAAGGCGATTCTTCTTGAAGTCGCAAAAAACAATCCCAGAGTCGTCAGAGATCCGGCTCCAATAGTTCTTTTCAAGGACTTCGGAGACAGCACGCTGAATTTTTCCCTATTCGTCTGGCTTGACATAGACAACGCTCTGCAGACCTTGTCTGAGCTTCATTTTGAAATTGACAGGCTCTTCAGGGATGCAGACATCAACATCGCGTTCCCACAGCTTCAGATCCACGTTACTCCAGACAGCAATGGAAAAAAAGACAAGTCTTCACACCTGCAGGCGGACACGGAAGGACCCACAGAAAAATAATGTGTTGCCGCGTCGCGACAGTCAAGAAAATTGGAGACATGTTTCTGATTTTAGCTCCGGATCAGATCATCGGAGATCTTGACGGAATTCTGCCCAACTACAATGCAGGTCCCGGACAGGAACTTCCGCTTTTTGAACTCGCTGACGGCAAAAGAACTCTTCGCCTCTCAAAATGGGGGATCCACCTGCAGAATCGGGGGGCTTCCAGCAATTCGTCGCCAATCTTCAATTCACGCATGGAGACCATCTCCGCCTCCACCAGCTATGCGGATAAAATCTGTGCGACGCGCGTGATACTCCCTTGTGATGGATACTACGAATGGCAAAAAACTGGAAAGGAAAAGCGTCCCTTCCATTTTACAGGAAAGGATGGAGCCATGCTATTTCTGGGTGCAATATCTTCCGTCCAGGATGGCAAATCATTCTTTTCTATTGTAACAATGCCCGCAGAAATAAAAATTTCATTTATCCACGACAGAATGCCTCTACTTGTCCGCGAGGATGAAGTCGAAATCTGGCTTGGCAATGACAAAACATATGCGGAGCTTCTAGAGCAGATCAACAAGAAACCAAGACCTTCGCTTGATTTCTATCCGGTCTCAAAATTTGTGAATTCCATCCGCAACAACTCTCCCGAATGCCTGAGAAGATGCGAGCACGCCTATGAAGAAGGGCTTGGAATCTGATGAAGAGGAAAATTGCCGGCGGAAGAGAAACTGTCATTTGGCCGAGACTCGGGCTCTGCTGTCTCTTTCTAGAGGAACCGATCAAGTTCAGGCACCTGTATGCAGTTTCTCTGCGGTCTTTGGACAAATCTTCTGCGTCTCTGAAAATTTCAGAAGTCTGCCTTCACAATGCGTCAAGCCTCCTCGATTCGCTGAAGGCGCTTTCGCGTCTTGGGATAAGGGGGTTCCGAATAATGTCTCAAATGCTTCCCCTCTACACGCATCCCGAATGGGGCTATGATCTGGAAACTCTTCCTGATTCGGAATCTATCGTCTCCCTTCTTCGCAAAGCAGGCAGTTTTGCTGAAAACAATGGAATCCGCCTCAGTTTTCACCCGGATCAGTTCACTGTGCTGGCATCCCACAGCGAAACTGTCGTCAATAACTCTATTTCCGAATTGCTATATCACACGACTCTTGCGGAAATACTGGGAGCGGACGTCATAAACATCCATGTTGGCGGAGTATATGGGGACAAGGCTCGCGCCCTCGACAACTTTTCAAGGAATCTCAATAGACTGCCGGAAAACTGCAGAAAGCTGATTGCACTCGAAAACGACGACAGGCAGTACAGCCCTTCTGACATCCTGCCTTTATGCAGAACAGAGGGGATACCAATGACTTATGACATTCATCATCACAGATGCAACAGGGACGGAATGGAGATTGAAGAGGCGGCGGAAGCCGCACAAAAAACTTGGAGCGTTCTCGGCAGGGAACCCTATTTTCACATTTCCTCGCCAAAAGACGGCTGGGATTCTAGAAATCCACGCGCACATGCCGACTACATCGCCCCCGAGGATTTTCCGGATTTCCTTGTCGGATTGAGAGTCAGCCTCGATGTCGAAGCGAAAGCAAAGGAGCTGGCAGTGATTAAGCTCGGTAAACTCATTGGCAGCAAGCTCGTAAAGATTCGCTGAACGACGTAGTTCAGTGAATATTTACGCAAGCTCCCACGCAGTCATTTATCAGCACTCGTTACCGGTGCTGAAAACAATCGCAGATAAAAATCCCTCATTTTGAAAAAATAAATTGATGATGCAAATTCCCAAGGTCTCCACAACCTATGAAAGGAAAAAGCATCATCATGGGCAACCTACAGCTTGTTTTGGGAGTTGACAAGGACAATCCGATATTTTCCATATA
>DYRX01000349.1 GCA_020718525.1 Victivallis vadensis | reverse complement strand
CTAGGAAAAGGGAATAAAAAAAGAAATTGCACCCTGAAGGGGTGCAACAACATTGTTAATTGGAAATAATTCAATCGTATGGGAAATTGTATTTTCTATAATTTTCGTAATCGTAGTCGCTATCGCTATCAGCGGAGCGGTAATCGATAAATTTGTAAACCCGATTACGATAGCGATTACGACAACGATAGCGAGTCTTGGAACGTCCCGGCACAGCCGGTTAAATGATTCAAGTGTATTGCGATTAGTATTTAAGGGACAGGACACTAGGCTATATCACCTAGCCGCGTTGCGGCTAAAAAAAAGCAAAAAAGTGCCACTAAAGAATCACGGAGCTTGGGATCTCTGGAATTGGGCTTGGAACGACTATTTTATTTGTCAGATTTGAGTGGGATGTAGTCGGAGCTTAGGAGGGTTAAGTGGACGCCTGAGAAGAATTGTTCGTCAGTTCTAGTCCAGTAGAATTCTCTGCACATCAGGTTGGAAAAGCCCTTCATCTGGTAGTTTGTGTTAGGCGGATTGACTCCGATGAGCCAGACTCTTTTGTGCTTGGCGAGCTGAGAGAAGAGAAAGTCGTAGTATGGGTAGAAGCGCTCCTCCCAGGTGTATGTCATGCTGTAGACGGGGATTTCCGCAGGTCCGTTCCAGTAGAAGATTCTGAATGGGGCGGAGCAGTAGTCTGAAACGATTCTGTAATTGCTCTCTGAAAGTTTTTCCGGCGAAGGGAGCCAATTTTCCTTTATTTCTCCCATGCGGAGGAGAACTGCGTCGCCTTCCCTGGCGTTGGCTTTGACATATTTGAGGGCATTTTTCCAGTCGTGTCCCACCCTTGGAGCAAAAGTGCCTGTTGCCGAAGAGTTCGGCATTAGAACCAGTCCAAGATAGATGAACAGGTATGTGCCGGGAAAGGCTATCCTCAGAACTGGGCATTTGAAGATGCAGAGGAGCTTTCCGAGCAGGAGAGAAAAAGGAAGTATGCTCATCGCCAGGTATCTGACGTCGAAGAGAGAGCAGTTGAGTGTGTACGAGACTGCGCAGGCGAAAATGAACGGGATGAGAAGCCATGTTAAAAGGAGGAACATCCAATCCGCATTTTCGAGCAGAAATCCGCGCACAATTCCGTCCTTGTCAAGCGCCAGGAATATGCACATGCATAGGAAAAGCACAAGAAGGGTTCCCGGATTGAAAACCGAGACGAAGAGCTTTGCGGCGCTGTAAAACGGGAGTATTCTGAGCCAGTTCCAGGATTCTCTGGCTTCGAGTATGCCGGAGATTTGTCCGAGCAGAAGCATTCCGGAAATGAAGACGGCGGCCTGGGAAAGCATCCAGGGCTGGAAAATACCGGCGAAATTTTCCTTTCCGTGCCGGAGTCGGATGTAGATCAGATGCATGTTCTGGGCGATGATTATGGATGCGAAGACATAATGGCAGTAGCATGTGAGGATGGTGAACAAAGTGTAGAAGATGAGCTGTCGCCGCTCTCTTTCGACCACAAATTTCGAGAAGCAGTACATCGAGAGAAGCGCGAACATGAGGCCGAGCGAGTAGGGGCGCGCCTCTCTGGCATAGTAAATCATGTATTCGTTGACGGCAAAGACCAGAGATGAAGCCAGTGCTTTCAGTTCGTCGTTGAAATAGAGCTTGCCGAGCTTGAAGACTATTGCGATTGATGCAAGGGATGCCAGAAGCGATACGATCCTGAGGCTGAACTCCGAGGGAGCCAGCATCATCAAAACTATTTTTTCGACCGCGAAGTAGAATGGCGACTGCCCCTGGGTCACGCTGGCTCTGTCAAAAAGCTCGGAAAAGCTTGGAGCCGAGCTCACCCAGCAAGTTCCGATCTCGTCTGTCCAGAGGCTTTCCGACGAAAAGCCATAGAAACGGAACAGAGCTCCCAATGCGATGATGAGCAGAAGCATGTGAATTTTGTTGACCAAAATAGGGGGTTCCAGACTGCCGGCTCCAGGCATTTTTTCCGTGTCGTCTGAAATCTGGACAGGCATAGATTCGACCCTTATTTATGATTCTGCCGCTGTTATTTCGCGCAGAATGGTCTATTTTTCAAAACCTATAGTTCTTTTAAACTTATTCAAGGGGGCTCATTCAAGGATTTGACCCAAGGCTTTGACCGCCCTGGCAATTTTTGCGCGACTGAAAGGATGTGATGCAAGGATGAAGAGATATTCTTTCCCGGACGTGAACGGCTATTTCGGAGAATATGGCGGGCAGTTTGTGCCGGAAACACTGGTTCCCGCTCTCGTCGAGCTTGAGAAAACATTCCGGGACGCGATCAAGGAGAAGCTTTTCATCTCCGAATACAACTCCCTGCTCAAAGACTATGTCGGCAGGCCGACTCCCCTCTACAGGGCGCAGAATCTGGAATCCAGGCTTGGACTGAAGGCGCTCTACCTGAAAAGAGAGGACTTGTGCCACACTGGAGCGCACAAGATCAACAACTCTCTTGGGCAGGTCATGCTCGCGAAGAGAATCGGAAAAAAGAGGATCATCGCGGAAACCGGGGCAGGCCAGCATGGCGTCGCGAGCGCGGCGGCGGCGGCAAAATTCGGTCTTGAATGCGTTGTCTACATGGGAGAGACCGACATGGCGCGCCAGGCGCCGAACGTCGAGCGCATGAAGCTGATGGGCACGGAAGTCCGCGCCGTCAGCGCCGGACAGAAAACCCTCAAGGAGGCTGTCAGTGCGGCGATCAGAGACTGGGTCGCTTCGAGCGGAAACAGTCATTATGTCCTCGGCTCGGCACTTGGTCCGCATCCCTATCCGATGATGGTCCGCTGGTTTCAGAGCGTGATCGGCAGGGAGGCGCGGAGGCAGATTCTCAGATCCGAGGGGAGGCTTCCGGACATGATTGTAGCATGCGTCGGAGGCGGAAGCAATTCCATTGGCATCTTTTATCCTTTCATCGGCGACAAAGATGTCGTTCTGACGGGCGCGGAGGCTGGAGGCAGAGGAACAGCTCTTGGGGATCATGCCGCAAGATTTTGCGGAGGCCGGCTCGGAATATTGCAGGGAACCAAGACATTTGTCCTGCAGGACGACGACGGGCAGATCGCCCTCACTCATTCTGTTTCCGCTGGACTTGACTACGCGGCGGTCGGACCGGAGCATTCCATGCTCAGGGACATGGGCAGAACCTGCTACGAAAGCGTTTCTGACAACGAGGCGGTCGAGGCGTTCAACCTGCTATCCAGGCTAGAGGGCATCATACCTGCGCTAGAAAGCAGTCACGCCCTCGCCTGGACAATCAAGAATGCCGTGAAATTGGGAAACAAAATTGTCATCGTCAATCTGAGCGGGCGCGGGGACAAGGATCTTGACAATGTGCTAAAAGCTCAATCTTTGCTGGAAAAATCGGTGCTGGGTTTGTAGTCGCCGCTTGCCTGCACGCCGGGCATGATTCCAATCAGTCGAGGATAAAGTGAAAGATTCTCTCACAAGGGGCAAAGGCGCAAGGGAATAATTAAACTTCAGATGTCCGACCTGCGTGATTTTCCAGAGGTGCTTTTTCGCCTTTTTTCAGGCGGGTGCCGACCGGCAGATAAGAGGCTGCAGCGGAGCGGCTTTATGATACAGCCTTGGGGTTTCAACTCCAGGGCTATATTGACTGGAAGGAAAAAACTCCCCTCCAGAAAATTGCGGTGCAATTTTCATTAGATAATCTGGATCGGAAGTCTGCGGAGAGACTTAAGCCCAGATTATCTAGTGTCCTGTCCCTTAAATACTAATCGTAATACACTTGAATAATTTAACCG
>DYRX01000348.1 GCA_020718525.1 Victivallis vadensis | reverse complement strand
TGTGCGAGCACGCAGACAGGTCGGTCTCGGGGTCGGAACTTGCCTGCGCGCTCGCACAAGCAGGTCGGGATCGAATATTATTTCCATGCATCGATTCCGATTCCGACAGCTATAGTTTTTCAAGGAAAATAAATTCACAATTTGAATTTATTAAAATGAAAAACTATACTCCGACCCCGATTGAAACAAATCCAACACATGTATTCTTCCATAAGATTATAATTTTCCCTATACGGCTCAAGAAGTCTGAATTTTGCAATCTCTAGTAGTATTCACGACAGATTTCCGCCCGAAAATCCGCCTAGGAAAACAAATCTGATTCTGCACCGGAATTTTTAACGAAGATAAGCTCTGAATCGCCTATTTTTACAATGTCTCCATCGCAGAGACGCCGACTGCTGGTCTTTTCGCCGTTGACAAGAATTCCGTTTCTCGAACCGTTGTCTTCTATAGTATGCGTGCGGTTGTTCTCCTCTATCCGGCAGTGTATTCTCGATACGTTCGGATCAAATATCTGAATATCCGCGTCCTCTGCGCGTCCGATGAGCTGTTTCTGCGCTTCCAAAGAAATCCATTTTTTAGGCTCGCCCTCAGATATGACAAGAACAAAAGCTCCGTCCCCGCTCGGAGGAGGCATCTTTTCGAAGAATTTGCTCACATACTCAAGCCTTTCCTTGACCTCTCTCAGCTTGATGTTCCGGAATTTTCCCAGATCAAGCTGAAATGTCTCAAATCCGTTTGATTTTGATCCGTGCGAAGACATATGGACTATTTCTTTTCCTTGTAGTTTTCGTAGCTTTCAAATATTTTTTTTGCCGTGTCCACCACCAGGCTCATCACCTTGAATTTGTGCTGGGCGGCCAGATTTGGCGATATATTGAGCTTCTCCGCAGTTTCCTTCACGCTCTTTCCCTTGATGAAAACTTCTTCAAAGCATTTGAACGTCTTGGTTGCAACCCGGTCTTTCGCCTGGACTATCGCCTCCGAGAGCACCTGGTTCTCCCATTCCCTGTCCCAGAGCCTTCTTTTCTCCTCGAATTCGCTGTCGTCGGCAAGCTTTGCTATGAAGATTTCCGAATCCTTCAGCTTGGAAAGCTTCCCCTCCCTGCGGTAGGCATCAACTATCTTCGACTCCGTAATCTTGAAAAGCAAGGACTTGAATCCGCCCTTCTTCTTGTCGTAGTCGAAATTTTTCAGATGCTTCATGAGGGACATGACGCATTCCTGAAGCACGTCCTCGGCAAGCTCCTTGGAACAGCCCCTCTTGAGCGCAAAGCTCAGTATCAGGGCGGCGTAGCGGTCGTAGAAGTCGGTCCAGGCGCCCTCGTCGTCGCTCTTGAGCGCCCTTATCATCGTCTCGCGAGTAAGGATTGGCTCGTACTTCTTCACTGCCGCCCCCTCCGGAATGAATTTTCCTTCTTGAGGATTTCACGTACCTTCTCCAAATCCTGCCTTATCTGCGCGGCGAGGGCTTCGAGAGAGGAGAAAATGCGCTCCTCCCTGACGTGCCCATGGAATTCAATTTCGATCTCCTTGCCGTAGATTTCACGGTCGAAATCAAGTATGTGCGCCTCTATCAGCGGTTTGGAGCCAGGATTGTGCCGGACTGTCGGCGCGATGCCGACGCTGATCGCCGCGGGATAGCTTTTTCCGTCAAGCTTCACGGTTCCAGCATAGACTCCGTTCGGTGGCGGAATGCCGTGAGCTATTGAAACATTTGCAGTCGGGCATAAGAGCTTTGAAGAGGCAATGCCCTTGCCATGTTCGACCCTGCCAGCGATTGAATGCCTTCTGCCTAGGAGCTTCGCCGCCAAATCCATCCTGCCGGAACTGATAGCCCTGCGTATGGAGCTACTGCTGACTTTTTCTCCGTCCAGTACCAGCTCCGGAACCGCTTCAAACCGTATTTTCTTGAAAGCGGCAAAGCGCATCAGCGTCTGGTAATCGCCCGAACCGTGGCATCCAAAGCGCCAGGCGCTTCCAACGCATATCGCTGAAGGGCCGTAGGATCCGCAGAAAAGACATTTTTCAAGAAACTGCTCTGGATCCAGCTCGGAAAATTCCCTTGTGAACGGAAATGTGAGAAACGATCTAATTCCAAGAGAGCGGAGCACTTCAAGCCGCTTTTCACGGGACATGAGAAGGAGAAGAGGCTCGGACGGCTTTAAAAGTTCCCTCGGGTGCGGATGAAAAGTAAGGACGACAGGTTCGGCATTGCAATCGCAGGCGATTTTCTTCAGCGTTTCGATCAGGCGCATGTGCCCGATGTGAATTCCGTCAAAGACGCCAATCGCCACAGCGAACGCCTTAATGCCGGCATCCCTGAGCTCCGAAACCGAATTTGCGTCTATGACGCCCATGTTTAAATAAGCACTTTTTTGATGTTCTTTTTGCCAGCCTTCAATATCGCAGATCCATCCTTGAAATCCTCCGCTCCAAGCTGAAGGTTTTCGTCGCTAATCCTTGTGCCGTCGAAATATGCGCCGCCGCCTTTGATCAGCCTTCTCGCCTCCCCATTCGAGGAGCAGAGACCGGATTCGCTGAGAAGCTTGACAACCCAAATCTTTCCTCCCCCGGAGAGCGTGCCGCCAAGAGAATAGACTGGAAGCTCTTCGGATGCTGAGGCAGAGCCGATCCTGGATATCGCGCTCGAGGTCTGAATCAATCCTTCCGGGTCCGCCTGCCCAAACTGGGATGAGACGGCCTTGTATATTCTTTCCGCCTCCGCCTGTCCGTGGGCGAGACTCGTAGCCTCGAAGGCGAGAATCTCCTTTGCCCTGTTTATTTTCGGTGCCTCGAGCAGAGAGAGCCTTTCGATCTCCTCCAAAGGCAGATCGGTGAAGAGACGAAGCAGTCTCCCGACATCCGAATCCTGGGTGTTGCGCCAAAACTGGTAGTAGTCGAAAATTGGAGTCCTTCCAGAATCGAGCCAAACTGCCGCCCCCGCTGTCTTGCCGAATTTTTCTCCGGTCGAATTGAGCAGGAGAGGAGACGTCATCCCATAGACCTCGCGTGAATTCATCCTCCGAACCAGGTCAATCCCCGCGACTATGTTGCCCCACTGATCCTGTCCTCCCGCCTGAAGCACGCAGTCGAATTTCTTGTTCAGAATCATGAAGTCGTAGGCCTGCAGGAGCATGTAGCTGAACTCCAGATATGAAATCCCCGATTCAAGACGCTGTTTCACCGACTCCGCCGTAAGCATCCTGTTCACGCTGAATCTGTAGCCAATGTCGCGCAGGAAATCTATCAGCGAAAGATCCTTGAACCAGTCGTAGTTGTTGGCAAATATCGCCTTGCCCTCCGATGTGTCTATGAAGGAGGCCAGCTGAGACCGGATCTTGTCCGCATTCGCGGCGGCAGTCTCCTTCGAAAGTATCGGCCGCGCCTCCTGCTTGCCAGACGGATCGCCGATCAGCGCTGTGGCCCCGCCAACAAGAATGATCGGAATATGCCCGGCCCTCTGAAGATTCCTTATCAGCATGACAGGAAGTAGATGTCCGACATGAAGACTGTCCCCTGTAGGATCGAAGCCGACGTAGAAAACCTTCCCATGCGTGTCAAGCAACTCCTTCAGAGCGTCGTCCGTCGTCTGATAGATGAAGCCTCTCTTTTGCAAATCGTCAAAAATTTTCATGTAGAAGATGTCTCCATGTGTGTGCCTAGAACTTGCGAAGAAGTAAGATAGCTCCAAAAGCAGATTTATGGAAGGGCGAGAAGCCATAGTTTTTCAAGGAAAATAAATTCACAATTTGAATTTATTAATATGAAAA
>DYRX01000347.1:1405-3786 GCA_020718525.1 Victivallis vadensis | reverse complement strand
GTCGTCTTCCCGCTCATTTTGGTCCATCTTGCCATCATCAATCATCTTTCACCTTGTAATTATTTATATAAATCACCGGCAGCCCGGCATTCTTCCTGTTGCCACCGCTCCTTTGGCAATCGTGTTGTTTGCCGAAACCCTTTCGGCAATCCCGCTGGGGATATACGCCGGAAGTCCGCCAATGTCAAGTAATTTGCTTTCTAAGTTATGAATATCTGTATAATTTAGAGACAGGCCACACCCTGGCGGCTAAAAACAGCCTTCGGAGCAAGGAACATATTAAAAATGACGCCCTTTTGTGGTATTGAGATAACCCACGTGAAAAAACGGGGCGACTGAGTGAAGTTGGTCATGCGGACATCTATGAACAGATCCTGTAAGTCGCCGTTAAAAGGTGGGTAAAAGGACCGGAACATGTTGCATTTTCTCATTTGGCCTGTTAAGTACTCAGAAAATCCATGTTGATTTGTCCCATGGAGTCTGTTATTGAAAAAATTAAGTGATATTGAAGTATTAATATGCGCAGAGCGGCTCATTGACGCATGGGTGCTAAAACGTAAGGCGGGGTGATTATGGAGAAGATCTCTATCGTAAGAAGGAGAAAGGTCGGGATGAAGGAGACTGAGAACGGACAAGCTTCCGGCGGCAGTCTCACGCTGCCTTCTTCGGAGGAACCAGTCGAGATCCCCGCCAGCATTTTGCGGCAGAACACAGGGAGAACCGATCGAACAAGAGGCGTCCCGGATGTTTCTTTCGGAAACAAAGAAGAAGAGCTGTCTGTAAAATTATCGCCGGAACAGTACAGGCTTGTCGAATCAAGTCAATATGTAAAATATTTTCTGGATGGAGAGGCCAAGGGTGTTTCTCTCGATGTCCAGCATGACCATGAGGGTCAGATCGTTTTCAATTTCCAGTTCACGAAGGCCGATACGGTCAGGATGCTTAAATCGGAGCATGTCTGCCAGATGCTGCAGATAAGCCACACCCTTTTGATGAAACTTGCCAGAGCAGGGAAGATAAAAAGCTACAAGATCGGGAGGCTGAGACGTTTTCTGCTGGAAGACATCCTCACCTATCTTGCGGAAAGCGAAGAAGTCTTTGTTAATGATGCCGTGAAGAAAGCGCAGGAGGGTAAAAATGATGTACTATGAATACTGGGGCATGACGAAACCTCCTTTCGATAATGTCCCCGATCCGACGATGTATGTTGACTGTCATGTCTCCATGGAAAGTGCGATTGCAGAAACGCTGTTCGCAATCGAAGAGGGCAACGAGTGCGTAGCGGTTATCGTCGGCGACGTGGGACTGGGCAAGACCCTCTCCCTCCGCATCATCCTTGATTCACTGGATCAGGAAAAATACAGGATCGCCCTGATAACGAATCCCGACATGACCTTTATTGAGCTTCTCCGGGAAATCATCGGGCAACTTCAGGGGACGCAATGCGAGGAAAGAAGACGGATACACCTCCTTGAAACGTTCAATAAACTCCTGTTTGAAACCATCGACGAGGGGAAAAAGGTCCTGATTTTTGTCGATGAGGCAAATGCCATGTCCCCCGCAAATCTTGAGAGCCTTCGCCTGCTGACCAATATGCAGGATGATCGCATCAATCTTTTCACCATCGTGCTTGCCGGACAGCTTGAGCTGGCGCGTCGGCTGGAACACCCCAGGCACGCGAATCTGCTGCAGAGAATAGGAACCTTCAGCCGCATCGACAAGATCGAATCCGCGGAGATAT
Organism: Victivallis vadensis; assembly: GCA_020718525.1. Classification (GTDB taxonomy): domain Bacteria; phylum Verrucomicrobiota; class Lentisphaeria; order Victivallales; family GWF2-50-93; genus DYRX01. The sequence continues at coordinate 2,045 of DYRX01000347.1, read as the reverse complement.
TGAAATCGTACGTCGAGACCCGGATAAAACTCTCCGGAGGCGCCCGAATGATGTTCACGGATGATGCCTACGACAGTTTGTGGGAATATTCCGAGCAGGGAGTTCCCCGCCTGATAAACAAAATCTGCAAATTGTCGATAAAGGCCGGTGAGACAAATCAGTTCGACGTGATAAACGGGGAGGTTGTCCGCCAGATCGGTGAGCGCTTCCAGAATCTGACCGGGCGGGCGGTTCAGAAAAGAAAACCCCGGAAAAGGTCCGAGAGCAAGGTATTTGCCGAGCCTGTTTATAAAAAGCCTGAAGCAGCCCCTGATGAATCCGGCGTTGCGCCTCTGGAAGTTTTCCAGGAACGGCGTATCGTAGAGGGATCATTCCCGGAAAGAATGGTCGAGCAGGAACTGCCGGAAAAAGACACAACCGGGCAGACCGAGGCGCCTGACAAAAATGAACCGGGGACTCTCACAGCGGCAGTTGAAACAGCCATCCCTGAATCTCCGGAACCGGCTGTTCCCGCAACCGAAGAACCTTCCTTCGTAAAAGTCAATGAACTGGATATCCCGGAGGAACCAGAACATCTCTCCGCACATGTCGTGGAACCGGTTGCCCCGAAAGTCGAAGAACAACCATCCGAACAGGTTGC
>DYRX01000347.1:0-1305 GCA_020718525.1 Victivallis vadensis | reverse complement strand
GGAACCGTTTGCTCCGGCAGTCGAAGAACAACCACCGGAAACAATGCCGTTCACACGGGAATTGGAAATAAATGGTTTTAAGATTGTGATAGACATACCAGATCACATAGCGGGTCAGGCGAAGGCAGCATCCCCTGAACAACGCGCGAAGATCGCGGGGGTCCTCGCAGCGCAGGTACTCAAGAACTACCCGGAAATGATCGCGTCACAGTCCGCTGACCCGATCACCGTGTGGAGCGATGTCAGAAAGGCCGTTATGGGGGAAATACAGTGAGGTCTTTCGGAATCCCTTATCCCCGTTGATTATTCAGCTCGTCAAGGAGTTTCCGGGCCTTTTTCTGGTTAGGGTTGATGGACAGCACAAAGTGAAGTCTGTTGATGATCTCCTCCTTCCGTATGTCGGTCGGATTTGAGACGTACTGCTGGTACTGGATGCGTGCGAGATTGATGTTCGCCTCTTCCAGAAAAGGATTGATCTCGATGGACTTTCTGTAGGCGCGCGCTGCTTCGTCGTATTTGCCCAGGGTTTCGTGGATGGAACCCAGATTATTCCAGACGTCTCCATTGTCCGGGTTTACCTCCAGCAGTTTCTCGTAGTAACCGATGGCCTTCCCGTCTTCACCCAATTGAACGTGCATGGTTGCCATGTTGAACAGCGCTTTTGCATGCGAGGAATCTATTTTGAGAACCTCCAGATACTCGACGATTGCCTCGTCAAACATATCATGCTGATCGTAGAGAAAGGCCAGGAAAAAATGGGGATCGGCCGATTCCGGCGACATCGCGATTGCTTTTTTATAATACTCGACCGCCTTGTGATAATCTCCCTCCAGTTCCGAGACATGCCCCAGATTCAGAACGGACTCAACGTTTCCGGTCTCCAGCGCCATGGCCTTTTCATACATCTGCCGGGCTCTGCCCAGCCTGTCCATTTTCTCATACAGATAACCCAGGTTGTTGAGCGCCTCTGAACTGTCCTTTTCCAGTTCTGCAACCCTGGTCAGACACGGCAGGGCCAGTTCATAGTTTTCCCGCTGAAGGTATATAAATCCCAAATTGACATACGCAGGCGCAAAGGCAGGATCCTGAACGAGACTTTTCTTGTAGGACTCTACAGCTTTATCGGGATTTTGCTCGACAAGATCATACCGGCAGCCTTCCATAAAAAACTCTATTGCGGAAGCTTTCCTGTCCATTTCATCACTCTCCTGTTGCAAGGCAGGGCCAGAACACCCGATTATTGAGGCTGGCAGATCGCATATACGTTCCCTCTTTTTTTGTCAATACAAAAGGCGTAGCTGGAAA
>DYRX01000346.1 GCA_020718525.1 Victivallis vadensis | reverse complement strand
TTTTTGCCAATATAGATGATGTCGTCTTGGGCATAGAGGCTCTCAAGAAGCATGCGACACTGAAGACTAGAGTCCGTTGGAATTTTGACTGGTGAGAGTGAAATCAGATCCTCTTCAGTTGCGGGTGCATTGCCTATATGAGAGAATGCTTTTTCTCCGTCAATGTTGTAGCAGAACTTCTCGCCTGAGCAGGCGTTCCTAGGTTTTCGTACTCCTGTCTTTGCCTTCGCAATTGCATCATTAATTTCCTTGTCAGAAACTTCTCTGCCTCCATTCGGGATCGCAGCCCGAATGGCTTCGAAAATTTCCGCATCATTCAGACCATCTGCGACACCAAAATTGGCAGCGCCGAGAAGGCTTTGTTGAAGACCCAGCCCTAGACCCGGCTTCGGCAAATTTTCGAGGGCGGAGCTAAATTTTAATCCGCTCGCTACGCGCAAGTCGCCCTGTGCAGAGATTGTTTCTTCTTTCGTCATAGGTACCTCCTGAATTAACTGTTTTTGTGGTTTCCACCGTCTAATGCCGCTGACGGTTTCATTGTTGTCAAATCTGAAAACCCGCCGAGAGTGGCATTGGCGTGGTAGACGCCATGCCCCCTCGGATCTCCGCTGCGCGTCTTCGCGTCGCGGAGTCAGCCAAAAACGAATCCAGCTTCCTGAATCACACGTCGTTTTTGGAGTAAAGTCATTCAGGGCTTCCTACTACCCTGCAACTCAGACCTTGCTTCAATGAAGCATCAGCCGGCGATTAACACATACCCCTGTCAATCTCAGATTTGTGCGGATAGATCACCTCTCCAGGTACAACCATAAAGTTGGCGGCGAACATTGCTTTGTTCTGAGGCGCATAGTAATTTGTTATCTGCTCTTCAGAACCCAAAACAGCGATTGCAGTTTTCATAGGATCTATGAAACCAATTTTCTGGAGAATGGAGCACATTTGCACGACTCTTTCTCGGGCAGTACATGCATAAAATTGATAGTCTATGAAGGAGCATCCAGTCACGAACAAATCTGCAACTCCAAGAGCTCCTATTTTCAAATGACTCCGATTCATGACCTTCATCTCTGGAAAAGTGTTTACAACGACCTTGCCATGAGGGATTATGGCAAGTCTCTTTCCATCTTGACCAGCGATTGATACAAAGTGATTGGTCGCCTTGTCTCCTATCACCCCTATTATTTTTGCCTCCTGGTAAACTGGCAGACCCCTCAGAAGCCGGACTGCCTGCTCGATTCCTCTCGGACACAAGTGCGATCTGTCCATACGGACTAGATGCTGATAGTGCCTGGAACTGACTCCACTTCTACTCATTCTCATTGAAAACCTCCTTGTTATTCTCTTTTTTATTCCTCGAAAACTTCTGTCTCTTGCTCAGCTTGACCATGGCTTTTCAGCCATTCAAGACACTCAATAGCGTCAAAGAAAACACGGGATCCGATCTTATAGGAAGGCATCCCGTCCTTCCTCATCTTCCAAACCTTCGTTCGACTTACTCCGCCAAGAAAATCCATTATTCCCCTGACATTTTTCAGTCCGTTTACTCCAAGCGCAGAAGGAATGCTCCCGCTTCTGATCATCCCAAGTGCCGCTTCGATTTTAGACTCCGGAACACGCTGATCCACAGCAAGTTCCAACAATTGCGTTCTGATTTTATGCATAATCACCTCCTTTCTTTTTTGTCGCGTTGGCCGGGAATTTAGCATGCAAAAAAGAAGAGTAAATTAAAAATTTTAATATGGGAAATCTATAGAGTTATGGGATAGTTATTTCAAGGCTTATGTTGTATCGCAACATGTTGGAGATTAGTATGTTGTGCCCATAATTGTAGAACGAAAGCAGCACCAATTAACAGTGGATTACTTAGTTCAATCTGGACGGCCGGAGAATGCTGCCAGTGGCGCCGATGACTCCGGAAGAGGGGGCAATAGGTCTTACTGTTTTTTATTTAGAGCAGACCGTATCATCTCAAATAGCTCGTTGCGCTCTTTGTCGTAGCTGCCTTTTTCCAGGGATAGGCTTTTGATGGTTTCCACCTGATCTGCTGTAATGTAGAAACAGAGTGCTCCAGCATTCATCTTGCAGGATTTGGAGAGCTGCACTTTTCGTTTGCCCTCTTCTACGCCAAAGAGGGCTTGTTGTATTTGCGAGAAGACTTTCTGGCCTCCATTTGAATTTGTGGCAAAGACATCCTTGAGCGCAGTGTCTCTGACATTGCGTATGTTTGTTACAAAGCTCGCGGGCTTGTCTGAATCCTTTACTGTCTTGAAAAGCCCCGAGCCCTTTGGCTCCACGCAGCTACCTTTCTCCTTCAGAAATATTCCCTGCTTTGATTGATTGCCAAAAAACAAACTGTCTCCATGCTCAACCGAGAGAGCCCAGAGATACAATATCCTCAGAAAATTTATAATGGTTGGCTTGGAAGTTCGCGGCTCTTCTGAGCCTGGACTCAGGATTTTCAGTTCTACCTTGTCTCTCTGACCTATTTTTTCTGAGCTGCATTCAATGCTGGTCAAGGTTATTGAGAAAGTAGCTTTCTTGTCTGCGGAACCATCCGGCTTTTTGGGAATCGCGTGTTCCGTCTTAGCAGAGCCATTTTGGTCAGAAACTGCGACAGGCTGAGCGTCCTCGACGTTTTTAGCTTGAAGCTTGCCTTCCATAAATGGGTGCACTGAAAGCCCGGCTTCTTCTGTTTTTTCAGGAGCAGAGACTTGAGACAGCATTTCCTTGGCATATGCTTCCACAAGCTTGTAGCCGTAGCAGCCAGTCGTCTCGTAGAGCTCGGAAAGTCTATGGGCAAGCGCGTCAGGATCCGTTCCAGCTGGGAGCACCAGCAGACCACCTGCGCCGAGCTTCTTCGCGAACGCGACAGGCCAGCCGCAGCAGGTGGCCAGAAGCAGAGAATCCCTAGTTCGCTCGAAGGATTCTTTGGCGCAGTCAGAGTCCCACATCTTGGGAAGCTCCGAGGACGAGTAGGGAGAGAAGTCGCAGGGATCTGCGCTCATGTCGATGTCTGACAAGTCCATGTAGCGTTTCTTGCGAAAAAAATCGAAGTGTTCCCGGATCTGCCTGAGAGTACCCTTTCCAAGAACGCGATTGTCCGGATACCAGCCCTGAGTCCACCCCAGCTTTTTTTCCGCAGAAGTATCGTAGCACGCGGGCAAGATTTTTTTCTGTGGAACCGCGGCCGGAAATGGAGCCAGGATCGGGTTGTCTTTCAAGAGGCTTTTCAGTATCTTTTCATGGACTGTAAACAGATCCTCGTCATCGCGGACCGGTTCCTCGCAAAGCGTGGCTATCGCGCCTAACAGGCAGTTCAGAGAAAACGTGTCGAGAGGGTCGGCTATGCCGACAACCAGCCGTCCATTCGCCACGGCCTGCTTGAATGCATTGACGTCCAGGTGCCTGTTCAGGAGGGGCAGTCCGTAGAGAGGATGCCTGACGGATTTGACATATTCATCCCCAAGTATTTTCTTGACCTTCAGATGTGCTTTAAAAAGAGCCCTGACATCTTTGCCTGCACCTTGCCTAAGAGCCTTATAGGGCTTGCCAGGGAAGAACAGAAGAATATCCCATGCCGAATTTATTTTCAGCTCGGCTGGCCTTGAAACCTTAGCGATGGACAGCGACATGTTGAAGCGCCTTTCGTATTTTAGTCAGATCCTTCTCGTCCATGTCCGCGGACTCGATGCGCGTTAAGCGCCTGAGACCGAACCTCCTCATCTGCTTGCGAACTGCGGCCTCGCTAATCCCGAAGATTTTGCCGATGGCGATGTTGGAATATCTGG
>DYRX01000345.1 GCA_020718525.1 Victivallis vadensis | reverse complement strand
AAATGGATTTGCCATTTTGCGAATTGGGAGCTATACTTTAGCAGACAAACGGGCATAAAATAGCGTGTTTCTGCTTCCTTTGCCAGTCTTATGGCTGATTTCAGGACAACAGAAGAGATCTTTCGCATGAAATTACTAAGATTTTATAAAAGAGTGAAGCTGGCTTTTTATGCCGGGCCGGACTGGATCGAACTTCCTTCGTACATCAGGCGGACCGGGTACAAGTCTCCGACGGCGCTTCTGATTGCCTGGTTCTTTGCAATCTACATCAGGGTCGTCAGCATTCCCGGGCAGGCTATACTGATTTCCTGCATCTTCATGTCGTACTACAGCATGGTGTCTCTAAGAAATCCTATCGCAATGCTTACGATGCTTCTTCTTTCCTTTTTTGTCGCCGACATAGTTTTTGGATTTATCTACAGACCGCGGCTGAAAGTGTGCAGAAGGATTCCGGACCGGGTGCGGGCAGGATTTCCTTTTGCCGTGGAATATGTTTTGACAAATTTGCGCAGACTGCCAGCCTGGGACATCAGCGTTGACTCGATGAAATTGAAAAAAGGTCTTGCCCACAGCAGTCCGCCTGGATCAGCAGTTTGCATTCTGCCGGGGGCGGACATAAAACTGCGGGCGGAATTTGTCTCCCCTCAGAGGGGACTCCGCGAAGTAGCCGCTCCTATGGCGGAATCGTCCTTTCCTCTTGGTCTTCTGAAGTGGTCATGCAGAGATGGAGCACCGCACAAGATTCTGGTACATCCTCATTTTGTGCCGCTTATCTCGATGGATCTGCCTGAGGGAGCTAGATATCAGAAGCCCAGCGTTTCAATGCTGTCAAAAATTGGTGAATCAACTGATTTCCACGGATGCCGCGAATTCCGCACCGGCGACAATCCTAAATTCATCCATTGGCGGAGCAGTGCCAGAAAGGGGAGCCTCGTTGTCAGGGAATTCCGCGAGGAGCGGATTGGACGTGTCGCGCTGATCGTTGACACTTATGCGCCGCCGAAAAAAAAATATCTCCAGCTTGGGCGAAGCGATGAAAAGACATATGCCGAGCGGCTCGAAGCTGCAATGTCTCTTGCCGCCGCCGTCGCGGAGTTCAGCTCGAAGCAGGACTATGTCCTTGATCTCTTTGCCGCCGGACCAGATATCTATCACTTTCAAGGAGGGAGAAGCCTCTCGCATTTTGATGATATGCTTGACATCCTTTCCACTATTCAGCTTAGCCGGACCGAGCCGTTCAACCTCCTAGAGCCTGCGGTGCTTGAAGAGGTCGCTGGGATCGGCGCAGCGCTTCTCATTCTACTAAAATGGGATCTAAAGAGGGAGAGATTCATTGAAGAGCTCCGTGAAAATGGCGTTTTTACAAAAGCAGTTCTAGTGGCTGAAAAGACCGATGGAAATTTCCCTTCCGGCATGATTTTCGCCTCGCCAGAGCAGATTCGGGACGGGAAAATACGGAGCATATGATGGATAAACCTTCCAGAATACTGTTTAGAGCATGCCAAATTGCAATGACTCTGTCATGCGCATTGCTGTATTCGGCTACAACGACGAACTACCATGCCCTCATCATCGCGTCACTGATCCTCGCCCTGCCGCTATTTGTCAGAAATAAAATGCGCTACAACGACAGAACCCTCATATATACGATCGTGTTTTTTCTTATTGTCTCGTACGTCTTCGACCTTATTTTTCCCACTGACAAGAACAATTATTTTCTGATAGGAGACATATTTGCGACAGGAGTAAGCGCGCCTTTCCTGCTTTTTCTTGCGTCTTCAACGGTTCTTTTCACCTACAACGAACACGCTTTTGGCGCTTCGACGGCGCTTTGCCTGACATCCGTCCTGCTTACAAGCGACGTGAATTGGGCTCTTTCCGGTCTTTCGAGAAGCGCATATTTGTATTTTTATCTGGCTAATGTCCTTCTTGTGACGATTTCCCTGATAGTCGGACTGCAGGCGAACAGGAGGCTCTTCCTGATTTCCACTGGGATTGTCCAAAGATCCAATCTGCTGAGAAATAGAATTCTACTCGTTTGCCTCGCCATACTTGTTTCAATATGCATTACGCTGGTCGGGGGCGGTCTTCTTGTAAAGTTCGAATCAAAAATAACGGCGATGGATCTTCTGGTCTCGAAGTATGCGCTTTTCTATATGCAGAGAGGCAGAGTCACGGTCTTTTCCAAGGAAGTCAACCTCAACCGCACAATTGCGCCGGAAACGAGGCGGAACAGCGAAAAGATCATCATGCGTGCGTTCTCGCCTTCGCCGCCAGGCTATTTGAGAGGCAGAGTATATGACAGATATTCATCGGGCAGATGGACTGACGGAGACAGCGAAAATGTCAAAATGAGGATGGTTCGCCAGGACGATGTTTTCTCTTTTTCGCGCTTTCTCGATCCTGATGCGTCCGAAGATGTATTCAAGGACGAGAGCATGACTCTAATGCCTGACGACAAATTTATGAGCGATGTTCTTCTTGTTCCCGGAGCGACTAGGGGGATAGATGCCATGGCGACATCAGTGTCTAGAAATTTGTCTGGAGTCGTGAGTCCCTCCGACTGGAATTCCTCCAGTGGCTACACGCCATACGTTCCGCAAAAGACAGGGATGGATTCTGCCCGGAATTCTCCAAGTCCCCCTTTCAAGATCGACTATCTGCAAGTGCCAGAGCATCTCAATACCTGCCTTGAAAATTATCTTAAGGAGCTTTTTGAAAAGAGAGGGAGCTACACATTCGAAAGCGACCAGGATTTCGCTGATTTCCTGCAAAATCATTTTGTCTCCACCTATCGCTACAAACTTCATCACAGCGCACCTGAGAAACCAGGGGAGGAGCCGATTGTCTCGTTCATCGCTAGAAAAGACGGGCATTGCGAGCTTTTTGCGACTGCCATGCTTCTCCTGCTCAGAAAAAGTGGTCTCCCCGCAAGATATGTGACCGGATTCATCTGCGAGGAAAGAAATCCTCTGGGCGAGCATTATGTAGCAAGACTTGGAAACGCGCATGCATGGCTGGAAGTCTATCTCAGAGATCAGAAAAAATGGGTGCTATGCGAGCCGACGCCAGCAGAGGGAATCTCGAATTTCAAACATTCTATGGGTGCTTTCAGCTCCTTTTTGGACATGCTCAAGGCCAGTTTCCTCAAGATGGCAGACGATGTTAGAAAAGGCTTTTTCGCGAAGGCTGTCATTGACTTTTTCCTGGCAATAATCGGAATATTCAAAAGCCGTTTATGGCTCTCGGCCTTGCTCTTCCTCGCATTGGCTTCCGTCCTTCTTTTTATTGGAAGGAGAAAATTCGCGGCAAAAAGACGATACGACTACATGACTAGCCCCGGGAGACTCAAGGCCTCTAAGCATTTCTTTCGATCAATGGACAAAATCTCTTCTGGCCTTGGGGTTGCAAGAAAGAAGTTCCGGAGCATCGAGGCTTGGATTTCCGCCCTCAATGAAAGAGCTCCGCACGCTTCGATAGAGATTTCTGAGCTTTTCCAGGAATATCAGCGCCTTAGATTTTCGTCCATAGACCCAGGAAAGGACGAGTGCCGAGTTTTCGCCCAAAGACTCCTGCTTTTAAAACGAAGCCTTGACAAGAAATGAGATGAAGTCGTGCCACAACCGTACTGCGCATGGATGAGCTTCCAGTGTAAATAAGCCGTTCAGCGAATCTTCACAGTCAATATTGCGCCTGATGGTAGAATCGTAGGTAATTATTATGACATTTAGTGGAAAAATATGCAATGTAGGATGATTATATCAGGCTTACTGGCTCATAATATGAATGGGAAATA
>DYRX01000052.1 GCA_020718525.1 Victivallis vadensis | reverse complement strand
CAATTTCCTATACGAGCAAGATACCGAGCTGGTGCTCGGTGTTCCCAGGTGAAATCTTTGTGCCTCCGTGGCTTTGTGCGAGGACAAATTCTTGTCTTTTTATCTCGGTGGCTTGGCAAACTTGGCGTGAAAAGAAACGTTTTCGGTTTACAGTTTAACGGTTTACAGCCAGACCAAAAATCGGTGTCGGGGTCGCTATCGGAATCAGGATCGAGGGAAAGACATGTCAGATCAGCCGGAGCTTGCCCTCTTGCAGAAGGTACTGCTTCTCGGTCTTCTCTGCTAGCTCCTCCGAATGGGTGACAAGGACAATTGCCGCACCATGAATCTCCTTCATGGCAATAAGAAGCTTCATCGCGGAGACAGCGTTTTCCCTGTCGAGAGATGCTGTCGGCTCGTCCGCAAGAATCATTTTCGGACTGTTCATCAGCGCCCTGGCAATTGCCGCCCTCTGCCTTTCTCCCCCGGAGAGCAAGGATGGCATGAGATCTTTCTTGTCGGCTATTTTCACTTCGTCAAGAAGTTTTTCCGCCCGTCTGACGGGGTCCTCTTTCCTGGAATTGGCGCGCTGTGGTATGCTCGGCAAAAGAACATTTTCAAGAACTGTGCATTGAGGAAGAAGCATCTGATCCTGGAAAATGAACGCAATAGCGTTGAGTCTGTATAAGGCGAGTCCGCCATTGTCCATTGCGCAAATGTCGGCGCCATTAAAAATAATCCTGCCCGAACTTGGCGTGTCCAAGCCACCGATAAGATTAAGGAGAGTGCTTTTACCTGATCCAGAAGGTCCGCGGATTGAAAGAGATTCCCCCGCCTCGACACTCAGAGAGAGGCAATCAAGGACAATCCGCTCTTTTCCAAGTCCGTCCCCGTATGATTTAGATAGATTTTCGACGCGAAGCATATTTTCAACCTATGATGATGTCCTTGTCCCGGAAAGATTTAGTCCGGATTCAGTAGACGAGCGCAGTTTTCTTAATCCGTAACTCGTACAGAGACGTAAATCTATGGGGTTCTGCAATCTAAGAATGGTACGCCCAGAAGGATTTGAACCTTCGACCTTGTGATTAAGAGTCACCTGCTCTACCGCTGAGCTATGGGCGCATTAATTTTCGAGACAAAATAGCTTGAATTCTCATTAATGCAAATGTAGCTTGTTTTTTTTACTAAATTTATAGACGCAACCCTATTTTTCAAGGAAACAGCAACTTGCGAGTGGCACATCTAATAAGCCTTGGCTGTCCAAAAAACCTTGTTGACTCGGAACTGATCGCCGGAAACTTGGTCACCAACGGCTTTGGACTCAGCCCAGATGAGAAAGAAGCCGACATTTTCATTGTCAACACCTGCGCCTTCCTTTCTGATTCGCGCAAGGAGGCGGAGTCCTGGATAAAGAAAGGGGCGAGCTGGAAATCACGCAAGGCAGGTCGAGTGCTTGTCGTCTGTGGCTGTCTTAGCCAGTCGGCTTCCGCCGGAGAATACCGAGAAAGATATCCGCAAGTTGACATTTGGATTTCAGTGGACGAGATTCGGAGTCTTGCCGCCATCCTCGAGTCGGACTTTAAGAAACGAAAAGAAGTCTCTCTTCCGGCGCCAAAGCCAAGCATGCTATACGATCACAGGGACGGACGCCTTCTCCTAACCCCCTCCCACTATGCATATCTCAAGATATCCGACGGATGCGATAATTTCTGCTCCTACTGCACAATACCTGGAATCAGGGGGCGTCTCAGGAGCAGAAGTCTGGAATCTCTGGAGAAAGAGGCGGCAAGCCTTCTGTCTGCCGGGGTGAAAGAGCTGATTCTTATCGCCCAGGACAGCTCAGCATACGGCTCCGATCTTCCGGCACCTCACCCCGGTCTTTCCGATCTTCTAGACTGCATTGAAAGAATTCCCGGGGATTTTAAGATCCGACTTATGTATCTGCATCCGGCGCATCTCACCGATGAAGTCATTGAAAAATACCGCTCGTCGAAAAAGCTTCTAAAATATGTTGAAATGCCCATACAGCACATTTCAGACAAGATTTTGCGTGCAATGGGAAGGAGGCATGATTCGGCACACTTGAAGCAGATTCTGGAAAAAATGCGTAAGCTCATTCCCGGACTATGCATAAGGACATCCCTGATTGTCGGATTCCCTGGCGAGACGGATACGGAATTCAATGAACTCCTCGGATTCGTTGAAAATTTCCAGTTCGAGAGGCTTGGCGTTTTCGTGTACAGCCCGGAAGAGGGGACATCCGCCGCATCGCTTCCCGGCAGACCACCGCGCGGGATTGCAGAGGCGCGGAAGGACGCGATAATGCGCGCCCAGGCAAAAATATCCCTCCAAAAAAACAGGGAGCTCCTTGGAAAATCCGTAGAAATCGTGATTGACGAAAAGCGCGGACGCAATTTTCTTGGAAGGACATACATGGACGCGCCGGAAATAGACAATCACGCCAGACTTCTTTGCAGTCGCAAAACAGACATATCGCCTGGAGACTGCGTAAAAATGCTGGTGACCGACGCTTCCGCATACGAGATTAGCGGAAAATTGTCCATGTGATTTGCATTAAACCTCGCACGGGGCTATCTTCCAGATTGTATTTTTCGTTACCAAATCATTCGGATCAGTCCCAAAATGAATCTGCCAAATAAGATCACTGTCGCTAGAATTTTGATGATTTTCATTTTTCTGGTAGTATGCAACGTTGACAACTATTTGCCATCCGGACTGAGCAAGACTTGGCGCCTGACTGGCCTGATCTTTGCCATCATGGCGGGGATGACCGACATCCTCGACGGCTATATAGCACGCAAATACAACATGGTGACCGATTTTGGAAGACTCATGGATCCTTTGGCCGACAAGATATTCATGGCCACCACGTTCATCATGCTGGTTGACAAGGGGATATTGGCAGGCTGGGTTGCAGTTGTCGTCCTTTCCAGAGAATTTCTTGTGACGGGTCTGCGCATGCTTGCAAGCGCCAAGGGCGAAATAATCTCCGCGGACGTGACAGGAAAGCTCAAGACTTCTCTGCAAATGGCATTTCTCGCTCTTGGAGGCTCCTTCTGGGTTCAGGGATACACACGGGAAACGCTCAGGCAAATCACAGTTGCAGGATTCTGCCTCTATACGCTGTGGCAAATTTCAGTGTCAATAATCATTTTCATCACGGTGTATTCCGGCCTGGGATATTTCATCAGGTTCAGGCACCTCTATTTGAATCACGAGGATAAGAAGATCTGAAAAAAGCAAGGAGTCTGCAATGCCTCTATGGGATGGACGATTTTCCGAAGAACGTAAAAATTCTCTTATTGATTTCAGCGAGTCAATCAGCTTCGACCACCGTCTCTATCGCCAGGACATCGAGGGCAGTCGCGCCCACGTGAAAATGCTCGCTTTGTCTGAAATCATATCTCAGGACACGGCTGATGCGATATGCGGCGAGCTTGAATCCATTCAAAGGCGGATAGATGCGGGCGATTTCAAGTTTTCGCATGAGCTTGAAGACATACACATGCACATAGAATCCGCCCTGATAAAGGCTCTTGGAGACGAGGGGGCGAGAGTACATACAGCCAGAAGCCGGAACGACCAGGTCGCCCTCGATGTTCGGCTCTATCTGCGGAACTGCTCGACCTGTCTTTCCGCAGGCATGCGCTCGATACAGACGGCTCTAGTCGAAAAGGCGGAAACGGAGAGCGAAACAATAATGCCCGGCTTCACGCATCTCCAGCATGCCCAGCCGGTTCTCTTCGCCCACCATCTTCTGGCATATGTCGAAATGCTAGAAAGGGATCTCGGGCGCCTTTCTGACTGCATTGCAAGAATCTCGGAATGCCCTCTGGGCTCGGGCGCAATAGCTGGAACTACCCTGCCCATCAACAGGCACTTGAGCGCAGAACTCCTGAATTTCACGGCGGGTCCCAGCAACAACAGCATGGACTCCGTCTCGGACAGAGACTTCGTCTGCGAATTCATATCCTGCCTGGCAATCTTCGCCATGCACATGTCCAGGCTATCTGAAGATATAATCCTTTGGTCCTCCCAGGAATTTTCATTCATCGAGCTCGGCGACGCCTACTGCACAGGCTCAAGCCTGATGCCCCAGAAAAAAAATCCGGATCTGGCAGAGCTCACCCGCGGAAAGACCGGCAGAATATATGGAAGCCTTATTTCGGTGCTCACAACCTGCAAGGGACTGCCCATGAGCTACAATAGAGACCTTCAGGAGGACAAGGAGGCCCTCTTCGACGCAATTGACACCGTCAGAAAAATCTGCTCCGTATATCCGGGAATGATCTCAAGCATCAAGGTCAACTCTGAACGCATGCTCCGCGCCGCGTCCGATCCGTTCCTCATGGCGACAGATATGGCTGAACTCCTTGTGCGCAAAGGAGTTCCATTCAGAGAGGCGCACTCCAGGGTCGGCAAACTTGTCAGGCACTGCCGTGAAAATTCTGTCAGCCCGGAAAAAGTAGGGCTTGATGCGATGAAGGCGATAATCCCAGAGGCCGACGAAGACTGTCTCTCTCTTTTCTGCCCCAAAAAGAGCATCGCCGCCCGCGAACTGATTGGAGGCACCGGTTTCAAGGAGGTATCCAAGCAGATCCGCCGCTGGAAAAACATCCTGCTCAAAAAGAAGCAGGCGAACATGCTCTCCGATGCCAAGTGCAAAAGAATGTCTGCTCCTGCAAACTGAAATTCAAACATATGCAAGAAGGAATGCAAATGAACTTTAATATCCCTGAAAAAATGCTTGCCTGGCCGCTTTTCGGCGCAGGAATGGAAAAATTCGGACTCGCAGACAAGCCCTGCGAAGTCCCGGTCCCGAAAAACAAAGAAGACGAAATTCTCGTCAGAATTGACGCTGTCGGACTCTGTTTTTCCGACGTGAAGCTCATAAAAGCAGGCGAGAAGCATCCAAGAGTGATATCCGGCGACCTCTCGAAAAATCCAGTCATTCCGGGACACGAGGCTGTCATGACCGTCGTAAAGGTCGGCTCCAAATACGCCTCAAAATTCCGCCCGGGGCAGAGATTCATAATACAGGCGGACATCTACTACAAGGGGCGCGGTCTGGCATACGGATATGCTATTGACGGAGGTTTCGCCCAGTACAGCATCATAGACGAGCGCGTTATCGAAGGCGATGAATGCTGTTATCTGCTTCCACTGGCAGACTCGATACCCTCGGCGATTGCCGCGATGATCGAACCTTGGACCTGCGTCATCGCAAGCTATATGATCGAAAAAAGGCATGCTCCGCTGAAGGGCGGAAAAATGCTGATCGCCGGAGCTCCGGACGACTCTATAATTTATGTGCCAGGCAAGCTCCTCGAAGAAAATCCCCCCTCTAAAATCTCTGTCATGGGTCTTCCAGATTCCTGCCTGTCGAAAATACAAAAAGCCTTTCCTGGGATCAAGCTGGAAAGGCTTGATGCTCCGCTCCAGCCCATTGCAGACGGATTCGACGACATCTTCATCTGCAATCTCAAGGACAGAGCTCTCGCCGAGAAATTGTCGGCGTCGGCCACGAAAGACGCGTTCATCAGCTTTCTCGGCAACTATGATTCCGAAAAATGGGGATTCGATGTGGGGGCGATACACTACAAAGGATGGTTCTATCAGGGCTCTCCAACGGAAAATCTTTCGGATTCCTACGGAAGAAACGCCAGAAGCTCCGTCTTGAAGAACGGGACCTGCTGGCTTGTCGGCGGTGCTGGCGCAATGGGGCAGATGCACACACAGCTTGCGGTCGAGTCCACTTCCCACCCGGCAAGGATTCTTGTCAGCGACATGGACGAGGCGAGAATTCAAAACCTCAAGGACTCTCTGCGCGAAAAGATAGAGGCCAATCAGATTGATTTCAAAACCCTGAATCCCAAGAACTTCCCTTCCGTTCAAGCCTTCCTGGACGAAGTTGCGAAATTCGCAGACGACGGTTTCGACGACATAGTCATGCTGGTTCCCTCTGTGCCAGTGCTCAACTCTTCTGTCCCTTTCCTCAAGGAGAACGGGCTGATGAACATTTTTGCAGGAATACCTTCGGGAAGCGAGGGACTCCTCGAAGTGGGGGCGATCGCCGCCCGTGGCGCAAGATTCATCGGAGCAAGCGGAAGCAAGACTTCCGATCTTCAGTACACACTGAGCCTTGTTGAAAGCGGCAAGCTCGACCCGTCAGCCTCTCTAGCGGCAGTCGGCGGGATGAAGCAGTTGAAGGAAGGTCTGAAGGCGGTTGAAAGCGCAAAATTCCCAGGAAAAACCGTCATATTCCCGAACATCCTCGACATGCCTCTCACAAAGGTCGCCGACCTTCCCATTCTCGATTCCAAATTTTCGACGACCCTTTCCGAAAAGGGTGCTTACTCGATGAAAACAGAGAATCTAATCATGAAGGGACAGGAATGAAAAGACTCATTTTTTCCTTATTTATCCTTCTCCAGGCTTTTGGTCTCCATGCCGAACTGCAGGCGGTAAAAGCCCAGAGCAGGATTGCAAATGTCATTTTGTACCGGAGCCAGGCATTGGTGAGCCGGGACGTGACTGTCCCCGAGCTTCCGGGAGAATATGCCTTGGAGCTTGAAAGCTTGCCGGCGTCGGTACTTCCGGGAACCTTGTTCGCGTCCTCCAAGGATCTGGACATCATATCCGTCCGCCTTTCCGCGGAGTATCTTCCGATCGAGCTTCCCAAGGACAGGTTCGCCCAAATCGAGGAGAAGATAAAGCAGACCGAAGAAGAACTTCATGCGCTTCAGATCGGGAAGAGCAAGCTTTCTGTGAACATAGAGTTTTTGAAACTGCTTCAGGGCCAGTATATAGCGAAGCTTGGACCTTCTGCGACTGCACTTACCGAGAAGGAAGTTCAGGTCGGAGGATTTGATTTCAAGACGATTCCGGAAATGACAGAATTTCTTTTCAAGAAGCGCAATGAATTCGCCTCCGAAACTAATGCACTCGAATCGCGTGAAAGATCTCTCAATCAGGAACTTGAAATGCAGAAGGAGAAGTTGACAGCACTTAGGCACGAATTTGGAATCAGGGAAGAAGCGAATGCTTCAACACAGCAGGCAGCGCCTGACATGAGAAAAACGGTACACAAGGCCATCATATATGTGTCGAAGCAAAAGCCTGGCAAATCCCAGCTTTCCGCCGGCTATCTCGTCTTGAATGCATCTTGGAGCCCTGCCTACAATGTCAGAATAAGCGGAGCAGGAAAGGAGTTCAGCCTGGAATACATCGCGCATGTCAGGCAGACAACTGGAGAGGACTGGAATTCCATCTCTCTAACTCTTTCGACTGCAACGCCTAGCGCGAACGCAGAAATCCCAATCCTAGCTCCAATGTGGGTGAATCTCGCAGAGAATTCAGGCGCTGAAGAGCAGACTCAAAGCGTCATTGACGTCAATCCTATCGCAAAGACTTTGAGCGTCCAAAAGGCGAACGTGACAAAATTCAAACTGAAAAAGGACGCTCAAGGCGAGCTTGCCGACAATATCTCCCTCAACTACAATGCCAATGAAGTGCAATGCATAGAATTCCAGAACAAAAAGGAAAATCTGAGACGCTGGTATGACGATGTGAAAAAGACGAGCACACAAATTGCGGTCGAATACGCGATAAAGGGCTCGCTTACACTTTCCTCGCGCAACGACGAGCAGATGGCGACAATACTTACGGCAAAGATCCCATGCTCCCTCTACTATGAGGCAGTTCCGCTCCTGGCAGGATTTGTATCTAGAGGAATCGAGGCTACGAACATCATCGAACAGCCCCTCCTGGCAGGCTCCTACTCCGCCTTTGCCGACGGACAATATGTCGGGACTGGAACAATTGGCATGACAGCAAAAGGCCAGCAGTTCGTAATCGGGTTTGGAATAGATCCACAGCTCCGCTGTGAGCGCGAGCTTCTGGATAAAAATGCCAATAAATCCTGGGGTGACCGCACCGAAACATACAAATACAGGCTTTCAATAGACAACTACAAGACTGAGGCTGTCGCCATAAGGCTCATGGACCGTATCCCGGTCACGAAAGACAAGGGACTTAAGATACTTATCGAGCAGGGAGCGGACAAGCTCTGCAAAGATCCTGAGTATATGGAATTCGACTATCCAAAAGGAATACTTAGATGGGACGTCTCGGTCCCTCCCTCAAGCTTTGGAGCCAGTGCCTTCAAATTTGACTACTCCTTCAAGATGGAGTTCGATTCTGACATGAGAATCTCCTCCCAAGGTCAAGCAGTTCAAGAGCAGATCAAGGACGACATCAGCAATTTTGAACGCAGAAGATCGAAGAAATAAATGAAGATAATTGATTTCCACAATCATCCTGACTGGCATTCCTTCAATTACGGAAAGATTTTGTCCAACATGGACGAAAACGGCATTTCACAGACATGCCTGCTCAATTGGGAGTGCTCTGAAAACGAATACCACGCCTGGACAAAGAGCGCCCATCCTGGTCCCTTGTTAGGCGGGCACGAAGGTCCAATACCATTCAGCCTCTGTCTTTCATACAAGGAGAAAAATCCTGACAGATTCATACTTGGCTATTGCCCTGATCCCCGCAGTCCGGACGCGTGCTCGAAACTCCGCGCCGCGCACGGCATCTACGGCGCAAAAGTCTGTGGCGAACTGAAATGCCGAACATGCTACGACAGTCCGGACGTTTTGAGGCTCTTCAGAACAGCCGGCGAACTGCGCATGCCTGTCGTCCTCCACCTTCAATACGACACCCAATTGAGCGACAAGGATACTTGGAACGAATGGTGGGGCGGTGGAATTCACAATTTTGAGATGGCATTGAAATCCTGTCCTGACACGATTTTTCTTGGACATGCCCAGGGCTTCTGGATTCAGATTTCCGGAGATGAAGATTGGAAGAGCAGAGTCTTACCCCTTGAAAACAGCAAGGTTTTGCCTGGAGGAACCTTAATCCGGCTTCTTGAAACTTATCCGAACCTGTACTGCGATATCTCCGCCAATTCCGGCTATTCGGCGTTCAAAAGAGATCCGGTCTTTGCAAAAAACTTTCTTGTTGAATACCAGGACAGGATAGTCTTTGGACGCGACTATTTCGACCGGCGCCATTTCGAGCTCATCGAATGCCTCTCTCTGCCGCAGGAAGTCAAAGAAAAGGTATATTTCCGCAATGCAGAAAAAATTCTCTGTCTTTGACAATCATAAAGGAGAAGCCATTCAATGGCATGTCTGATAAAAAAAATGAGCAAGAAGTTCAAGAACTTCCTTGCCGTTGACGAGATTGACTTCAGCTTCCATCCCGGCGAAGTCCATGGCTTCATCGGTCCGAACGGAGCAGGGAAAACAACCACAATGCGCATTCTCGCGACCCTTGACAGCCCAAGCTCCGGAGACGCCAGCATCATGGGATATTCAATCAGCGACGCCCCTCGGGAAGTCAGAAAAAGAATCGGATTCGTCCCCGACTGGTTTGTAGGCTTCGATTACACCACAGTCCATGAATATCTTGACTTTTTCGCCAGAGCATACGAAATATTTGGCATTAACAGGACTCAGACTGTGGGCGAGATAGAAGAATTCACCGGACTCGACAAGCTCAGGGACAAGCTCATAACAGAACTTTCCCGCGGCATGCAGCAGAGGGTCTGCCTAGGCCGGGCTCTCGTGAACAACCCAGATGTCCTCCTTCTCGACGAACCGGCGGCTAACCTCGACCCCAAAGCCCGCATCGAACTGCGCGAGCTGGTCAAAGCTCTTGCATTCCGAGGCAAGGCAATCCTAGTAAGCTCGCACATCCTTTCCGAACTCTCGGAAATGTGCAATTCGGTCACAATCATTGACAAAGGAAAAATCCTGGCGTCAGGAAAAATTGATTCGATCAAGCAAAAGCTCAAATCAAAGAGAACCATCTCTTTGCGGGCTATGCTTCCTGAAGAAGAACTTCGGATGATGCTCCTTGAAACACCAAATGCAGGTGAGATTTGCTTTGTGGGGGAATCGCTCAGATTCAAATTCGACGGGGACGACAATGCCATCGCAGACATGCTGAAGAGTTTCATCCTCAGAGGTGTTCCTGTCATTGACTGGCATCTCATCGAAGAAAATCTCGAAGACATCTTCCTGAGAGTAACTGGAGATTCAAATGCCAAGAAATGAAGAAGCCATGGGCGCAAAAAAGTTTTTTGACGACAGGCTCAATCCTCTCCTTGTGCGGGAAATCCGCCAGTCTCTCAGAAGCAACGTCTTCAACTCGCTCATACTTGTCGCGTCCCTCCTCTCCTCCATCGTCGTCATTTCGGGAGTCCTCTACTCGCAGTCCGGAAACCAGGGCGATTCCGAACCCGTCGGACTGATTCTGTTCCAGATCATATTCATGGTGCTCTGGCTGCTCTGCTGTGCCTTCCTTCCTGCGGAATCCTCCAACCGCTTCAAAAACGAGCGCAGTAAAGGAGAGTACGACCTTTTCATCATCACTGGAATCGCTCCCAGGCACATCGTCTCTGGAAAACTACAGGCGTCTCTCCTGCTCTCCGTCTTCATAATCGTCATGAGCGCCCCTTTTCTCATGATGTGCTATCTTCTAAGGGGAGTCTCCTCCCTCGACATCCTCATCGCCCTCGCCGCTCTCCTCCTTTTCACAATACTGCTCACACAGCTTGGGATTATGTTCGCGTCATTTCCAGTCTCAAAAAAAATCATGCAGGCAATGGGCGCCCCCTTCGGACTCCTCATCCTTCTCACCATCATTTTCGCTTTCACATTCGTTTTTTCTAGAAACGAATTCGGAAACTCCGCAGAGCTCTTCGGCACATTCATCGCGCTTCTAATTTTATCTTCCTACTACTTTATCCTATCGCACCTATCCTCAGCCGCCATGCTCGACACATACAGCAAAAATCCCGCTCGCAATCTCAGGATCTTCCTGACCGCATCATCGCTGATCCTGCTGGCCCTTTCATCAACAGATTTTCTGCCAAAGGAATTATTTTATTCCTACTGGAAGATGGGCGTTTTCTATGTTCTTACAGTCCCTCCACTCTTTCTATCCGCCATAATTGTTCCGGGAGTCCGATCTACAGAGCCACCGCCACCCGTCTCAAATACAGTATTCAAGGGATTGGCAGGCAGATTGATGAACTTCTTTTTTGGAGTCTCAAAGAGCTCGATGCATCTCTGGCTGGCAACTTATTTCCTGACAAGCACCTTGACCGAATTTTTCCTTAACAATACCAAGTCGCTCAATGAAATTCCGGTGATGGCGACCGCCACGGTCTTTTTGTTCTGGACGCTCTCAGGGAATGCAATCGTATCGAGAATCAGTCTCCTCAGCTCGGGAATCGCCACTTCACTCATCTCGATCGCCCTTCCGACCATTGCATCCATATTCATCCTGGTTTCACAGAAGAACGCCCAGGACATTTCTCTTCTAGTCTGCCCTCTCACAGTATATGCCGGAGCAGAGGAGCTTTCAATGAAGACTGAACTTGCATATGCCTGCTTGATCTTTCAGGCGGTATTCTTCATCTACTGCCTGATTGTCCGTGCCTCATCCCGAAATAAAAAGCCTTCTGCCGAATCTGGCAAAGGACTGCAAGTGCCTGCGGAATAAGCAATAATGAATAAGAAAAGGATACTACAATGAAAACTTGTGATTTGGATTCCAAGCTCGATTCATTCAACTACGAGACAAGGCTGGAAGCTTTTGAAGAGCTTGTCCAGTCAAAGACCGAGCTCCCGACTGCTGGCGAACTGATCAACATGCATTTCCATTCCTTTTTCTCATACAATTCAAAAGGCTGGTCCCCATTCCGCATCGCATGGGAATCCAGGAAAAATGCCCTCTATGCGGCAGGCGTAATCGAATTCGACGTAATTGACGGCATCGAGGAGTTCCAGCTCGCATGCGAGGTGCTGGGACTCAGATCCGCTGTCGGAGTCGAGACAAGATCCTTCTTTGCGAAATTCGCAGAGCAGGAAATCAATTCCCCCGGCGAGCCAGGTGTGAACTACGTAATTGCAGGCGGATTTTCCGCCCCTCTCAAAAAGAACTCCAAGGAATCCGAAAAGCTTGAGCAATTCAAAAAGGCGGCGTCCGAGCGCAACATCGCGCTGGTCTCGAGAATAAATGCAAAAGTCCCGCAAATTGCCCTCGACTACAAAAAAGACGTCCTCCCTCTAACCCCCTCTGGAAACGCAACCGAGCGCCATATCGTCTCGGCATACGCGATAAAGGCGGAAAAAAACTTTCCGGACAAAGAAAAACTCGTCAAATTCTGGTCGGAAATACTATCGAAGGACATTGCATCTGTCAAATCCCTTCTTGCAAGCAAAGCGTCTTTCGACGAGGCAATCCGTGCGAAATTCGCAAAAAAAGGGGGCCTCGGATATCTCCAGCCAGGTCCTGACAGCTTTCCACCCACCGCTGACTTCTTTTTCTGGGCAAAAAATGCAGGAACTATTCCCATGGTCGCCTGGCTCGACGGGTGCAGTGAAGCAGAAAAAAATGCATCCGCATATCTCGACGCCTCAGTCTCGGCAGGCGCCGAAGCAGTGAACATCATTCCCGATAGAAACTGGAACTTCAAGGATACTGAACTCAGAAAGCTCAAAATAGCGAAGCTTGATGAATTTGTGAACGAATCCGTCAGAAGAGCTCTGCCGATAAACATAGGGACGGAGATGAACAAGGATGGTCAGCCTTTCGCAGATCCCATTGACCGCGAACCACTTCTAAAGTATAATAAATATTTTTTGGACGGCGCGAAAGTCGTTGTAGGCCATTCGATTCTTGCGAAATTCGCAGGTTATGACTACTGCGGAAAATGGGCGGAATATGATTTCGGGACTGACCGCCATGCAAAAAACAAGTTTTTCGCATCCGTGGGCTCTTTGCCGCCCCTCACGCTGAAGAAAAGCCGGAAGCTTGCACAGCTTGGCGCAGAAAAGGCATTTTCTAAAATTTACGAATCGTCACAAAAGGGCAAGTGGCTCATCCCGTAGTGTCTATGGCTTTCAAAATGGAACTTTACTTAATTTCCAATGTCACCCTTAGTCATATTAGGCATATAATAGAATCATTTGCAAAAGTCATAAAGCGAGCTGTTGCGGAAGCCATTGGAGAGCACGCACCTGCTTGCGCGCCGTACGCAGGCAAGAATATTTTTGGCAGGGGCATACCCATGTGGTCTTGCCCTTGGCGGAAATATGAAGCATGCTCCCAATTGAACCGCCTGTCTGCGTGCGACGCACAGGCAGGCAACCATTTAGAGATGAAGGTCTTATGAGATCATACTTTACCCCAAAATCCTCGACATACCCCAGAGGGTATGCCTGCGGTTTTGCGACTTGTCTGAATTTCATAATTTCCTTCATCTGCTTCGCTTTTGACTATTGCAATTGGCCATTCACTCCCAATCTCATCATGAAACTAAAAAATACTACCACTAGCTCTTTGCCGTCGGTATCAGATTTGGGAACAGGAGCCGGCCAAGGAACTGCACCCGTCTTAGCTCATGACTTCAAAAGTCCGAAAGGATATCTTTTTTTTATCTGCACTGCCGCGTTTTTCTCGGCTTTGATGCTTTGCCTGATATTTCCACCGAAAGCAGTGCTGTGGCGCGGTCTGAATATCCCGGAGGCGCGCTCCGCGCCAGAGCTCAACAGAGCAGTGGACACGCTTAAACAGGTGGACGCGCCGTTCGCGCCTGTATCCAATCCAAGCAACATGGCCATCCAGTGGCGGCTTCTCTTCCCTGTGATATGCCATAATCTGCACATCCCAAAGCCGCTCTTTCTGTGTTTACCCATTATAGGTTGCTTTTTAAGTCTTGCGATGATAGCCCATCTTGCATTCCAGGCAACGAAAAGCCGCCTGCTGACGATTTTCTCCACACTGATACTTGGTGCGTCATCATGGTTTTTCGTGTCGGTCGGATGGCTGGCTTACTTCGATTTCTGGCTCGTTCTGGGACTTCTAGTTGCGGTTTTTGCAAAGCCTCAGCTTGCGCTGGTTTCAGCCTGCCTGCTTTGTCCGTGGATTGACGAACGTTTCGTGATCGCCCTGCCATTAAGTCTAATAATCCGCTGGATTTATTTCGCCAGGATTGAGGGGCGGGAATACCGGCAGATATTCCAGGAATCCATCTTAGTCGTATGCGCAGTCTTGTTATATGCAGTGATCAGGCTGAGCCTGTCCTTGAGTTTGGGTGACTATTCGATATGGTATCTGAGCGGACAGATGAATCCTGCAAACCTTTCCAAGGTGCCGTTTGCACGTTACATCGAGGGTATATGGTATGGCAACCGTTGCGGTATTTTCCTGTTAGTGGCTTTCCTCTGGCTGGCATGCTCTAAAAGTCCGTGGTTCTGGCGTGCGGCTCTTTGGATTATTTTTTTTGGGACTCTCGCAATAAGCCTTGTGATCGCAGGCGACCTCAGTCGGTCTATGGCGGTCTTCGTGCCTGCGGCTCTGTGCGGAATTGTCCTAACTGCAGAGAAAAAGCCGCGCCTTCTCCGAACTGGCCTATTCCTCATATTGCCTGCGGCGCTTTTGCTCCCGGCAAAACATGTGGTGAGCTCATTTCCAGAGCCAGCCACTATCAATTCTCTGTGGAAGGAACTCGAGATATATCGCAATCCGCCTGACTTCCTCAGACCAGATTATTATCTGGCGAAAGCAATTCCGCTTGCCAAGAACGGGAATCTGGGGATGGCTCTGCATTACCTCTGCAATGCTTTGACGCTGGACAGCGGATGCGAACAAGCCTATCATTGGCGTGGGTTCGTTCTTGCACGACAGGGAAACATCTCAGGCGCAATTGCCGACCTGGACATGGCTGTCAAGCTAGATCCTACGTCGCCAGATACCTTTTATCTCCGGGGCATTCTTCACCAAGTCAGGAACAATACAGATTTCGCAAAGAGAGATTATGCCAGGGCTCTGAATATCTCTGGTGAAAACTGGTATCAGCGCTCAGACTGCAAGCAGAAGCTCTCTGAATTAACAAGTAAGGAATAAGGCAATTGTCTCATCCGGCAATTCTAAATGAGTCCAAAAAGATGTGAAGAGGAGCTAAATGACTCGAAAATATAAAATCAAAAAAATATTCAAATTCTTGCTATTTTCCTCGATTCCCGCGCTTCTTTTTTTTGGTGCCGCTGAAATCTTCTGCAGAGTTTTCCGGACCTCACCTGCCTCCGCGCATGGCAGATCTGGATATGTTGTGCCCGATCCTACTCTTTTATGGAGGCTTAAACGCTTTGACGAAGGTCCATTTAAGACAAACAGCTTTGGATTCCGAGACAATGAAGTTCCCGCTGAATCTGTGCACGCGGCAGACTAAAATACTAGTTCTTGGCGACTCTGTTTCATGGGGCGACTGCATCTTGGATTTGAATTTAGTCTATCCTCAAATATTGGAATCGGAACTTCAGGCGAAAGGCAGTTCCTGTCAAATATTCAATGCCTCTGTTCCTGGCTATTCGACATTTCAAGAATTGAAATATCTCGAAACAGAAGGAATGAAGCTCAAGCCTGACGCTATTTTTCTCCAATTCTGCTTGAACGATGTAGTCGAAAGATACAAGGTCGTTTTTGAATACGGAGGGACAGAGAATTTCATGGGCATTGATACTAAATCCTCTGTTCGAGGACTATATGGCTTCATGCTTGAGCATTCAAGCGCGTTCGAAACACTTGTGCGCCCTCTCAGAGATCTATGCCGGAATGTCAATGAATACGAAGTTTCCCAGCTATGCAAGGACAGTATTTCGCCTGAAATTCATGCCGCCTGGAGGGAAAACTTGTCGGAAATTGAGAAAATTAGAAATATTGCCGCAGATTCCAAGATTCCGTTCATCATCCTCATCATGCCCTTCGCCTTTCAACTTGACAGCCCGGAAGAAAAGTCACAACCCCAAAAACTGCTTTCCAATTTCGCCAAAGACAACAATATCCCTGCAATTGATTTTCTTCCATACTTCTCTGAGTTCAAAAAATACAATCCCGATATCCCGATCTTTGCCGATCAAAGCCATCTTTCTCCGGCAGGACACCGTCTTGTTACCGACATCATTCTAGCTTCATTTCCAGAAGGAAAAATATGCGGAGAAAAATTGATTCCGATTCCGCCGTCGGACTGCACTTTTATAAAAGATTTCAGACCGGAGCGGATTTTTCGTTGATCTGGATTCTCTGGCGGCAGTCGAATATAGGGGACAATTTCATTTTCAGCACAAGCCGCAATCAGTCGCTGAATACGTACGATGGCAGGATCAAACATGGTGCGCGGGGGGAGACTCGAACTCCCACGCCTTTCGGCACCAGATCCTAAGTCTGGCGCGTCTGCCAATTCCGCCACTCGCGCTTTCCCTGTAAACTTATTCTAAAATATAAGTTCTTCAAGTCGAGTTTCTATTTTTGGGATATTGATTGCAGAGTTAGTAAACAAACGCTTCTCATGCAAGCTTCCCGGAATGTCAAGGGAGCTCCTATAGTTTTTCAGATAAATAATTTGCGATCCAGGACACTAGTTTCCGAATGCGGCAAGGAGTGATTTGCGCAAATCGTCAAACGTCTTGAAAAGGCACGGATGGAAAAAAGTTGAATCAGAAAATGGATCGGCTGTCTGGAAAATGTCGTAAAACATTTTCCACAGGAATCAGCGACTGATTCCTGATAGGGCGGAATTCCAATTAGTTGAGGATAAATCACATGAAATATTCTCTCACAAAG
>DYRX01000344.1 GCA_020718525.1 Victivallis vadensis | reverse complement strand
GCTGAAAGGAGTTTCGTCAGGAAGATTGCGGAGTCGTTTGTCCAGGGCATGTATGTAAGGGTTTTGACTGCGTAGCCTATTTCCTGAGCAGGTATATTTTCAGCGATCGCCCCTGTCAGAGTCGCAAGATTCGCGGGCTGAAGAGAATGTTCCGAAAAGATTTGGCTTATGGCAATCCAGAATCTTTCAGAAATGGCGGCGCGTTCATTGTCGCTTAAGATTTTGCCGTTCCCAGGCTTCGAGAGGAAATTTTTGGCGAGCATGGCTCCGAACTTGCGCAGTGCGGAATCCAGTTCTGCGGCGGAACCCGACATTGAGATCAAGGAGGCTGTTGCAAAGAATGCTTCAATGTCCTGCTGAGGACTTGGATTGGCGGCATTTGCGAGATTCGCAAGGATTGCTGGAGCGTATTTTCCATTCAGCCTACGGAATTCGAGCGGCTTGCCTCTGGTCTTGCTTTGAATTTTTTGGAAAAGGCGCAGGGCGGCGGACTTGTCTGCGCCTCCGACTTTGCAGGATTCGAGTGGCGTACTTGCTGTTATTTCTCCGCAGACCGATGCTTCTTTCTCTGGAGCGGCTCGATCAAGAAAAACTCCGCATATGATGGTGTTGTAGGAATGGTTTCTGTCGAGTTTGACGGTATAGACAGCGGGACCTTTGAGATAGAAGGATTTCCATACACCAGCGCGGAAATCGTGGACACGGGCTGAGGCAAGGACGGGAAGGATGTCAAAGTTTTTTTCACGTTCACGGCGGTACTTGTCTGCGTCGGGCGAAATTCTGCGGTATTCGACAGAAGGAAGAGGAATGATGCCGGCATCCGGGAATGCCTTTATTTCAATGAGATAGTCCCGGAAGCGGTTCATCTTGTTCGAAGTGAAACGTCTCGACTCGCCTGCGTCAACCCAGTCGCCGAAGTGGCTGTCCTTGTTCATGAAATACATCGAAAGGACAAATTCGCCTTCGGGCACGGCGAGATCGAAAAACAGACCTGGACCGTCCAGAGAGAGGGGATAGACCTCACCATGGTCGTCCCATTCGGACTGGCGTCGCGGCATTTTTTGTGGAAGAGGGGATTCGAGCGTCTTGGGATTGTCCGTCGAACGCCAGTGAAGCCAGTGGCGAAGGGCATCGTTTTCAGGGATGCCCTTTGTTCCGAGCCATGCGAAGCAGGCGGCGCGGACTGGAATCGGATTGCTATTCTGTTTTTCAAGAGATGATGCCTTTTTCCCTTGGGAGGTGTCTGAAGAGTTTTGAGGAGTGTTAAAAAGTTCCGAAATCTTGTTGGTGAAAACACCCCAGAGTCCGGCGCGATAGTCTGGGCAGCCATGGTATGCGCAAAGAATATGCAAGACGTTTCCGTATCTACCGCGCCAAGCCCCCCGCGTGTTCCAGTCTTCACCGAGGTATTCAGCGAAATGCCGGTGAACTGGAGAATTCGGGATGGAGCGGAAAGTCCGGGACTTTTCAAACGCGGCCGTCGCCAAATTGCCGGAAACAAGCTTTAAATCTTTTGCATCGGGCATCTTTGGCGCTCGAAGATCTTGTTTGAAAGGATTGAATGGAGCAATGTGCTTCGACTGTTTTTTCTGGGATATTTTTTGACCCCGATCTTTGAATTCTGGATCGTCGAGTAGTACGAGACCCCCGCCATACATTCCCAGATATGTTCCATTCGGGGTTTTTACTGCGCATTTCGCATAGAGCTCCTGCAGTTTGGGAACACCTCTTGATACTCTAGCTTCGGGCGAACTGATGTCGAGAATGAATTCACAGTTGCGGCAGAGAACATAGAATTTGTCCTTTTCGAGCTCAATGACAGAGTTGACATAGTGGTCTGGCAATATTTTATGTGCATTTTTTTGCATCTGGCGATCAACGAAGTTCGAGTCGGCAGAGACGAAATAGTCTTCGGAGAGAATCTTCCCTTTTGCTATCTTGATGCTGACTAGCGCCCCGTCCTCGCAGATCCAGACTCTGCCAGAGCTGTCTGCGAAGAGGGAATTGGTTCTGCCGGTACAGGATTCAGAGATGTCGCATGCCCTCATTGAGCCGGCGACTTTTGACAGCAGAATGATGCCACCGCTTGCTCCGCCGAGGACTATTTCGCCGTTTGGACCTTCGGTTATGGCGACAATTTCGCGGACACTGGAAATCCGTTTTTTCCCCTTGTCCTTCATAGTGGAAGGCAGTTCGAAAGGAGGAGCAAAGACGGATGTTGTGCCATCCGGCATGATTTGGAATGCTCCGTTTTCGGTTCCGCCCCATACGGATCCGTCCGAAGCCGCGAAAAGCGAATAAACATGAGAGCCAGGCAGACCGTTTGAATAATTGATACCTGCATATTCACTGCCGTTCCACACGATAATACCTGAGGAATTCGTGCCGATCCAGAGATTGCCGTCCGGTGCCGCCAAGAGGGAATACACTCCCTCGTGGAGCTGAGGAATATCAAGAAGACGGACTTCTTTCCCGTTCTCGATGACGGCGACTCCGCCCTCCTCGTATGCCGCATAGATTTTTCCGCAGGATTCCGCCACGGACGTGACGAATTCGTTTCTGGCGGAAAGCCGGGACGCAGAACCGGAAATGCTTTGGGAAAAGACGAGTAAAAAGACACAGGGAAGAAAAAAAAGGGGAAAGCTTGCCGGAACGGAACGAACGCGGGATGAAATACTTAGCCCGGAAAGAAGCTTGCGGAATTCGCAGAGAACGCTGTGATTAGAGAAAAGTAGTTCGCAAAAACTACTTTTCTGTTCTGTTCTGTTCATGGCGCACGATTTTACATCCGATCTCAGAAGCTGTTTTTTCATAATTTGCCTAAACTGTAGCTCTTATTGATAATTAAATCAATGGCAGAAAATAAAATTTATGGTTCGCGGGTGGCGAAATTATTTTTCTTAGACACAATTTTTCTCATTATTCGATCCCAATTCTTTTATTGCAACAATATAAGGCCGTCAACTTCCTGGAAATGGGAGTCCATGGAATAGAGTGCCAATCCATCTCTCATCGCATTTGAGGCGATCCAAATGTCATTCACTGGTATTGGGCGTCCTTTTACTCTGAGTTTATTGACAATCATTGAATAATATTCGGCAGTTTCCATATTATGATGCAGAATCTCAATTCTGGGGGTATCGAGGAATTTTTCGAGGTCTGCCCTGTTCTCTCTTTCCCTGGCACCCATTTTAAAGCCTGAAATAAGTTCCGCCACGACCGTAATATCAACTCCGATATAGTCGCAATTTCTCAGGGTTTCAACGATGTTCTCGTCATTCCTTTTGAAGGCCGCATAAATATTGGTGTCAATGGCGATCCTTCTCATTTCCAGACCTCCTCATCAATCCTCTCGAAAATCTTTATGTTCTCAAGAAACGTTTCAGCGTCTTTTTTGGTCCATCCGCCGGCGAGTGAATCCAAATCCCCGTACTTTTTAAAAACCCTTTTCCTGTCCAGTCCGACAGACTGTTTCAAGGCTTTCAGCACCCATTGATTGACGCTTAGATTTTCCCTCGAGGCATTAAGTTTGATTGTAGTGTCAAGATCAGGCTCAATTCCGCGGATCGTGATTGTCTTCATTTTGTACCTCCGATATATGATTGCACTATTAACATACATTATGATTGCATATTATGCAAGCAGATTTATTCTTCTGGTTTACTGGCGGACGCGGATCCGTGGTAGAGTTCTCCGTTGCGCCAGACAGCTATGCTGTCCTTGCCTTTGCCGTCCCAGTCGCCTGACATGAACTCGTCGAATTCCGCGAGATTCGCAAAGAGAGTAAAGGCGAAAATGGCAGTTAATAATTTCATTTTTC
>DYRX01000343.1 GCA_020718525.1 Victivallis vadensis | reverse complement strand
AAATATACGGATGGACAACTAATGCCGAATCGAAGATAATAGTAATGACGGAAATAGGGATGGACCACGGGCGACACAGCGGAAAATGGGATGACAACTGCTACAGGATGGAAGTTTCCTCGACAAATCCCGCCATCCATGTCAAAGCCCAGTTCATCACGATTGATGGCTTGCAGATCAGCAATTCAAACAGTGCCGGGGATTGCATAAGATCAAGCGACCATGGACCAGTTTCCGTAAAGAACTGCGTGGTGAAGGACGGAAATGCAGGGATCATTTTGTCTGGAGCATTCTCCGGAAGCCAGATTGTAAACAATATCGTCTACGGATCGAGAATGACTCAGTATGCCTGTGCAGGAGTCAGAATCTATGGTACTGACGGGCTGATCGCGAACAACACGGTGAGCGGGACAGCCTTCTACAGCAACTGGCGCGGGGCGATCATGGCAGATGATCCAAGCACAGTGCTGTGCAACAACATTTCTTTCAACAATTCCGGATATGATTATTATTGCTCAGGAATTCAGTCGTACAACATATCTGAGGATTCGACTGCTCTCGGCAATGGATCGATCATAGGCGTCCTCCCTGCTTCAGCCGATCAGGGAGTCGGAAACTACATCGTGTTCAGATCTCTCGCATCGGGATCAGAAGATTTTCACCTTCTGAACATTGGAGCGGAAAAGAATGTCGCGATCGGAGCCGGAACAGCTTTGGATGAGAAATTTGCCAATGACATTGATGGGGAATTCAGGCCCTTGTCTTGGGACATCGGAGCGGATCAGGCGCTTCCTGCACTCCATCCTCCTGTCCTAACCCCAGATAACAGCGACAACAATGTGGACAATGTCTTGCTCATTGCCTTTGATGACGATCCTGCTTGGCGCGCCTCTGTTTCATCGGTGCTTTTCGGCGGTGCAGATATTACGCCTGCCGCAAGTTTCTCGGAGGGGCAGATGATTCTCGATCCATCGCTTGATCAGGATCTGCAGACTCCCAAGGAAGCCGAACTGACTATATATGCGGATGGCTATTATCCGGCAAAGCTCAGGCAGGGGATTCATCATGGTTCTGCAAATAAGCTATTGATTATTCTCCAGCCCGGAAGACCTGATGCAAACGGGGCGCTTCTTGAACCACAGCCGTCTTTGAGAGTCGGAGACAAATATGGAAATACCGTGTGGACATCATTTGCGCAGATCCTTTCCGAGAAAAATGATCCTGGCAACTGGAGTCTTGGCGGCACTACGACGATTGCGTCAAAATATGGCATAGGCAATTTCACAGATCTGACCGCGTCTTCTCCATCTGCCGTGAACGGGGCGCAGATCATGTTCAGCTCCAATTCGCTTATCAGCGCAAGCTCTGATCCGTTCGACATTCCTGCAACCGTCGCCTATGACTTCTATGTTTCTGCGAGCAGTGGAGACGATCTGAACGGAGACGGTTCACAGAGCAGTCCTTATGCAAGTTTGCGCAAAGCTGTCAACACGGCATCGTCTGGCGATTCGATTTTTGTCTTTTCAGGAATTTACACCGAACCGGACATCGTCATATCAAAGGGTTTGAACATTGTCGGAGAGGGCGCGAAGACTACAATAGTTCAGGCGGCGGAGAGCTACGATTCTGCGAGTTCCAGGGTCTTTACCGTTAACTCTTCTGAGAACGTATCAATCTGTGGCCTTACAATCCGACACGGAAAACTTACGGGAAATGGAGGCGGCATAAGCATTGCGCCGTCTATCGCATCCAGCGTGGCATTCACGATAGATTCATGCGAAATAAGAGGAAACATATCGAATGCCCCGAGCAACTACACATCTGGCGGCGGTGGCATTCATGTCGCGCCAGTTGACAGCTCCCTTTGCAATCTGGCAGTGAGCATTATGAATTCTACGCTGGAAGGAAACAGCGCATTATCGAGAGGCGGTGGGATATTTATTTGCCGTGGCGGAAATAATTCGGCAATGACTTCAGTTGTCCGGAACTGCACAATATCAGGCAACATTGCGGCAGGCAGTGATTCTCAGACTGGCGGAGGAATCTCGATACACAATCATTCCTCGGTGATCACAAATTCAACGATTGTAGGCAATTCCTCGACGAACGCTAGCGGCGGAGGCGGAGGAATCGGACAGCGCTATGGCAGTCTGACTTTGACTAGCACAATTGTGGCAGGCAACAGTTCGGAAGG
This sequence comes from Victivallis vadensis, assembly GCA_020718525.1. Classification (GTDB taxonomy): domain Bacteria; phylum Verrucomicrobiota; class Lentisphaeria; order Victivallales; family GWF2-50-93; genus DYRX01. The sequence goes on along the minus strand of DYRX01000343.1, from coordinate 1,665 downwards.
GGACGACGAGGACGATTTTGCCAGAAATTCTGTGACCCTCGCCGAGAACAATAACATCATTGGCGTCAATGAGTCGGGTTCATCCGATTTCAGTGCAGGCCTTCCAAATCCGAACTCTTCCTATGTCGGAACGGCATCAGTGCCAATGGATCCATTTCTAAATGTTCTCGCCGACAATGGGGGACAATGCAGAACCTGCTCCATCAAAACAGGAAGTCCAGCGCTTGACAGAGGCTCCAATCCCGCCACTTTGGAACACGATCAGAGAGGGGAGGGCTTCTCAAGAACAATATCTGGAACGCCCGACATAGGCGCATTCGAGAAGCAGGAGGCGATAAAAAATCCGCCGATTCTTCTTGCAGACGAATCCGAGGCAAACGTTGATCATGACTTGGAAATAGCCTTCTGCGACAATCCAGAGTGGAGATCCGCAATTTCCGTAGTGAGATATGGCGCATCTGTCCTGGTTCCATCCCAGTATTCCATCGCGGCTGGGCTTCTGACTATTAAGTGCGGAACAGTGCAAAAGACTGGAACTGAGACAATAAGTGTTTCAGCTTCAAGCTATTACGATGCATCTGTAGAACAAGACATCGCGCATGGGGCGCCTGTGAAGCTTCTTATCGGAACTCAGCCCGGCTCGCCTTTGTCAAATGCTGGGGCTCTTTCTCCACAGCCAATCGTGCGGATCTGCGACCAGTATGACAACACAGCCACAAGCTCCAGCGCCGCCGTGTCAGTCCTGAAAATTGATTCAAGACCCTGGACTTTGAGTGGAACCACTGAAATATCAAGCAGTTCTGGCGTCGCAAGCTTCAGTGGTCTCAGCGCGGGAAGTGCAGTGGGAATGAACGGGGCAAGACTGCGTTTTTCATCTCCTTCGCTGGGCTTCCAGGATTCGGAAACATTTGTAATTCCTTCCCATGAGCAGAACATTGGCATCGCCCAATTGTCGGACACGTATGTCAGCAGTGTTACTGCGCCAGCCGCGGACAATAGCGCCGCAGGAACTCTTCAACTGATCGGGAGAAACTGGGACGAGCTTCCGACCAGCGCCGACACGCGCGCCGCTCTCTTCAAGTTCGATCTTTCTGGAATTCCGGCAGGCTCGAAAATTTCCGACGCCAAGTTCAGAGTTTACTGCACGAGCGAAAGCTCGAATGCGGGCGGAACTGTCACCCTGCGGCATCTTAACGAGTCCTGGAATGGATCGGCATGCTACAACACGAAGGACGGCTCTGCCCAATGGAAAGGGCTAGGCACAATTAACCAGAACGGCTCGATGGATCCGTTCGGATCGGCATTCTACAGTGTCGCAAATTATCCGTCGTCGCATCCGGGCTACCGTGGTGCTCAGGACGACTGGGCGAACAAATATATTGAGTTTTCAATCAATTCGACAGTTGCCAGCTGGGTCTCTGGGACAAAGCCCAACAATGGCTTCATCATGTGCACGACAGGCTATTTTACGGGGAATCTCTATGGCTGGTTTCAGATGAACTTCAATTCTGCCGAAGCCGCATCGAACAAGCCTGAGCTTTCTATAACCTATCAGCCTCCGGTGCCAATCACTTGGATCGTCTCATTCCAGGAAGGCGATTCATCTGGAACTCTGACCGGTCAGACAAGTCAGACGGTCTCAGACGGAGAAGACTGCTCCGCAGT
>DYRX01000342.1 GCA_020718525.1 Victivallis vadensis | reverse complement strand
GCGATAAAAATGTTGTTTTAAACCGGGGTCGCAAACGAAAGGAGAGGCTTTGATGAATCCGCAGGAGGTACTGATGATTTTCCATGAAAATTTAAATGCCCTGACGGATAAAAACAAGTACAGCATGGGAATTGAAGATGCGGATATTGAGAAGGCATTGTATGCTCTGGAATTGGCGCTGGAGAATCCTTCCCTTTCCCCGGAAAGGCTGTTTGAAATGATTGCCGGAGAAAGAGCCGTGCGATGAGATTAAAACAGCTTGTCGTAAAAAACATCGGCGTATTTTCCGGCGCTCGGCGATTCGATTTTGATGATAATCTTACAGTCATTTACGGGAAGAATTTTTCCGGAAAATCGACTCTGGCACGGGCCCTCTACTTTGCCTTGTGCGGAAAAAGTCTGACAACAGGGATGACATCAAAGGACATCGCTGCCGATGGCGTAAACAGTGGAACGGTTGGAATAACTTATATTGTTAACAACAGGCTCTGTCGCCTTTATCGATCCACAAAGGGCGATGTGCAGGAGGAGCTTTTCACGGATCAAGTTTGGCATCCAACCGAAGAATCGACGCTTCCTCAGCTCAATTTTCATCAATGGAAGGTCGGATATTTTCTGAAAGAAGAAGAACTGGGCGAGTTTCTCACCCAAACACCTGCCAACCGCAGGGATCTTCTCCACAAATTGCTTGGCGTCGAGAATTTGATGGCGGCCAGGGACATGTTTGTCAATTTTCGCCGTTATTCCAAAAGCCTTGAAAAATTGTCCGCGGCCAGTCGAAGCGCCCTGTCTTCAGGCCCCGGCGATGATTGCATCGAGGAATTGAAGGAGAAACTTCTTCAGGTCAGGGCGTTGGAAGAAAAGGTGGACAGAGGGAATGGCCGGAATGAAGATTATCGCCTCTGTGTTGAGTTGGAAAAAACGAAAGCGGTGTTCTTGTCCAAAAGAGAGGCGATATTGGAAGAAATAAAGAAGTCCTTGTCGGATTTCAACGATGTCGCTGCATTGGATGACATACTTCAAAAACTTGCCAATCGTCTTGCCCTGCGCGACCAATATGTAAAACAGATGTCAATCCAGCAGGGAATGCGCACAGCCTTGATAAATCAGTTAAAAAATGAAGACAGCCGGATTGCCCCCCTTAATGAAGTCCAGGACAATCATTTATGTCCTGCCTGCCTGCAAACAATCTCACCCGATCAGCGTAACAAAATTCTTGCCGATATAGAGAATAGAAAACTGTTACTGGCAACAGAAATACAGAAAACAGAGGCAACCGGGAAGGAATCAGAAAAGGCCCTGTATTTACTCGACCAGCTTGCAGAAAAATATGCCGATCTTAAGGAGCGAGCCGCAAGGTTGCAGCAGTTGCACCGGGAACTTGCCGAAAATGAGCAACAACTGTCTGAATTATCGAAGAAGATAGACCTGATTACTCAGGACGCCGATCTCGGAAAATCTTTCGAACTCCAGAATGATTTGGAAAGATTCAAGGAATCATTGAAGGTTCTGGAGACTAAGCATGCGTTATTCGAACGCCGACAGCTTGAAATTAAAAAAGCGGATGCGGAATTGCTCAAGACATCCCACAATCGACTCTTTTCGGAATGGATAGCGGATGCTCTCGATATGACGATAAAGTCAACAATGGGGGTCTCTCTTCGCCAGGTCGAAAGGGGAATTCATGCCTGCCTGAAAAAGTTTGATTTACTGAGAGGACAAGCCGCTTCTCTAAATCTGGAAAAGAGCCAATTGCTCCCCGACTTTGAAAATCGTAATTTTCACGCGCTATCAGGGAGTGAGAAAGGCATTTTATATCTGTCTTTAAAAGTTGAGCTTTCCCGCCTTATGCAGGGAAGCGATTTTATGGTTCTGGACAGCCCGAGCGTTTATCTGGATGAACTGCGCCGTGAACAGTTGCGTGATTATCTTTTGTCGTTGTCGCCCGAAAAGCAGATTATTCTTTTTACCAATGATCTCAATTTTGCGAATCTAATAACAAATGGGACGAGAATCAATCTATGAAGGGTGAGATAGAAGAAATAATGGAAATGTTTGACAAGACCATTTCCGCAAATCATCCTCTCCCCGGGGAAACAATTTACAGCGCCAGCCCGGATGTCGAGCAGTGCAGTCAAAGCCGGACAATTCTAAAAACCATCTTTGGCTATGATACGTTCTGGCCCCTTCAGGAAAAGGTTATTGCCCATGTCCTGGAGAAAAAGGACGCCCTGGTCGTGATGCCTACAGGGGGCGGGAAGTCCCTTTGTTATCAGATTCCGGGAATGATCTTTGAGGGACTGACGGTTGTCGTTTCTCCTCTGATTTCCCTCATGAAGGATCAGGTGGACCAGTTGCGCGAAAACGGCGTTTCGGCCCTTTTTCTGAACAGCACCCTGAGTATGGAAGAATACCGGGATAACGTGGCGAGAATAAGAGAAAACAGCGTTAAACTTCTCTACCTGGCCCCAGAGGCCCTGCTGGCGCCGAGGATCCTTGCGCTTCTGTCCGAACTTACTGTGGACTGCATCGCCATCGACGAGGCGCACTGCATCTCCGAATGGGGCCACGATTTCCGCCCGGAGTACCGGCAACTATCGGAGGCCCGTAGCGCCTTTCCAGATGCAGTCTGCGTGGCCCTGACGGCCACGGCCACCCTGCGGGTCCGGGAGGATATCAGGCAATCCCTGCATATCGAATGCGGCAGCGAATTTGTCGGCTCCTTCGACCGTCCGAATCTCTTTCTTGAAGTGGCGCCGAAGACCAACGCCCTTGACCAGGTACTGACCTTGCTCAAACAGTATTCCAACGAATCGGGAATTATCTACTGTGCCACCCGTCGGCAGACGGACGATCTGCACGCCATCCTCCACGGGAAAGGCTATTCCGTCCGTCCCTATCACGCTGGTCTTTCGGAAAAAGAACGTGCGGAGAATCAGGAGCGCTTCAGTCGCGACGATATCCAGATTATCGTGGCGACGATTGCCTTCGGTATGGGAATTAACAAGCCAAATGTCCGGTTTGTCGTCCATTACAATCTCCCCGGGAGCATCGAAAGCTACTACCAGGAGATCGGACGAGCGGGCCGGGATGGTCTTCCCGCCCATTGCCTGCTGCTGTTTGGCTATGAGGACATTCACAAGGTGCAGTTTTTCATCGGGCAAAAAACAGAGAAGGAACAGCGAGTGGCGAATATCCTGCTGAACCAACTGATAGGATTTGCGGAAACGGATCTCTGCCGCCGCGTCCCGCTTTTGAATTATTTTGGTGAAACCGACCCTCCTGAACGGTGCGACATGTGCGACAACTGCCGACTTAGGAAAGAGGAAAAAGAACTTGTCGATCTCACCACTCCAGCGCAGATGTTCCTCTCCTGTGTCAAACGGACTGGTGAGATCTTCGGGGCGAGTTATATCGTCAATGTCCTGCGAGGTTCAAAATCAAGCAAGATAATTAAATACGGACACGACAAACTCCCAACTTACGGCATCGGTTTTTCCTACTCCTCCAAACGATGGCATCAATTTGCCCGTCAATTGATCCAGAAGGGCCTACTACTTCACAACTATGAGTACGGATCGCTAAAATTGACCCCGAAGGCATGGCCGGTGCTTAAAGGAGAAGAAACATTTATGGGAAGAGTAGAAGGGAGGGCCATCCTCAACCAGCGGGAAAATGAGCCGGAAAACTGCGATACAGTCCTTTTTGAGATGTTACGAAAAAAGCGCAAGGAAATCGCTGACAGGGAAAATGTTCCTCCTTTTGCGATTTTTCATGATCGTACATTAAGGGAAATGGCCACATATTATCCCAACACCCGTGAAAGCTTATTGATAGTCTATGGAATCGGCCGCAGAAAACTGGAA
>DYRX01000051.1 GCA_020718525.1 Victivallis vadensis | reverse complement strand
ACGACAACGATAGCGAGTCTTGGAACGTCCCGGCGTAGCCGGTTAAATTTTCCGCAATCTGAAAACAATATTTTTCTTTACTTCGTGTGCTTTGTGTCTTCGTGTGAGACAATGTTCAATTTTTGGGAAATGCACCCCGAGACCGACCTGTCTGCGTGCTCGCACAGGCAGATAAACCCCAACAACAGCAATTTCCACGAGTCAGGAATTCTGAAAAAAATCCCTCTTTTTGAAAAGATAAATTGACGATGCAAATTCCCAAGGTTTAGCAGAACCAATATTAGCACTTTGCAATCTCGGATAAGAACCTTTTATCTGACCATAAACCGTTAAACTGTAAATGTTTCCTAGATATAGCGACAACGATTAGTATTTCTGCGTTTTCTAACTGGCCGACATTATTCCTTTCAATATTTTCTATTTTTTCCCGTTCCCGGCGGATCCGCTCATGAGAAAAAAGAGGGCGGGAGTCAGGAAAAGGCATATCACTGTTGACGCTGAGAGACCCAGCACAATTGCCATGCAGAGCGGTTTCCACATGGGATCGGAAAGCGAGAGTGGGATCAGACCGACGACGGTGGTCAATGTAGTGAGAGCGATTGGCCGGAGTCGCGACGCTGTCCCCTCGACTGCCGCAGACGATGCGCTTTTCCCTTCTTTCACGAGCGAATTCATTGTTTCGATCATGACAATCGCGTTGTTGACCACTATTCCTGTGAGGCTTATGACGCCGATGGCGGCGGGGAAGCTGAACGAGATATCCATGAGCTGAAATCCAAAAATGACCCCGATCAGCGAAGCAGGGACGGAGCTGAAGATGATGAATGGCTGTAGAAAATTTCCGAACTGGAACGCGAGAACTGCAAATACAAGGAAAATTGCAACAGCCACAATTTTCCATATGCCTCCATAGGTTTCGTCCATTTCCTCAAGTTCGCCGCCGAAAGAATATGAGACGCCGCTCGGCCATTCTCCGGCATTTTTCATCTTCTCTATGACGCTTTCAATTTCTGAGACGATTTCCAGAGCGGGACGGTCTTCGGCTTCCGAGCTGATCACTACAGTCCTTGCCCCGTTGTAGTGCGTGATGGAGAGCGGCGTTTCACCGACCTTGTGCCTGAGAAGCATAGGAAGCTGTATGCACTTTCCCTCTGAATTGACAAGGATCACTTTTGAAATTTCATCAATTGACATTGGACCGCCTGGTGCGCCGTGTCTCGAACGCCATTTTGTTCCCAGCCTTATTTTGAGCTCCTCCTTCGAGTCGTCCGCCGGAAAAAGCGCGATTTCGTCGTAGCCGGTCGCGGCGCGCAGTTGTCTGCCGATCGAGTCAGCACTTATCTTGTGGAACTGCGCCATTTCCCTGTCAATTTCAAGGTCAACCGATATTCTCGACGGTCCGATATTGTCCGAGATGTCGGAGGTTCCGCGTATTTTTGCCATTGAATCCTGCATTTTTCTGCTGAGCATGCGGAGTGCATTCACATCACTAGATACCAGGCGCAGTTGAACAGGGGCGTTCGAACTTGATCCGCCAGTCTCCACAAAAAACTGAATCTTGGCACCGGGCGCGACTTTGGAAAGCAGTTCCTCTGCTTCTTTTCTGAGCTCTGGAAGATATTTGTAGCTTTCCTTGACAGGTCTTTTGCCCTTCGGAACAAATCGGCAACCATAACCGACAAGGTAGTAGGCGTCTCGGACCTGGAGCTGGGCGTTTTTCGCCATGGGACTTCGTTTTCCGGCGTAGCTGACAACCGATTCGATATAGCCCTTTTTCCTGAAAAGCTCACCCATGGCAGCCGCGACAGTTTCCGCATCAAGCAAAGTGGCGTCGGGCGAGAGCTCAATATTTACGCCAAGCGTCAGGCTGTCTCCTTTCGGGAACATCTCATTGCGCAGACTCTTCGCACTGTACAATGATGCAAGGAGGGCTACTGCGAATATGGCGACGCATATTGCGGCGGAAGATTTTCCTGCAATGACTGTGCTAGACAAAAGTCCTGAAAACGCCTTTGAAACAGAGTCAAATATTTTGTCTGCCAATGATTTTTTTGCCTGGACGCCTCCGACGCTCCTGAAGAAAAACCAGGAAAGCGGAACATCTATGAAAATTGCAACAACGAACGAAATCAGCAGAGACGCGCTCACAATGACCGGGATTATGCGGATAAATTTTCCGGATACGCCCGGAATCAGAGCCAGCGGCAGAAATGCGAAGATTGTGGTGAGCTGTCCGGTGAACGCCGCAAGGGCGTATGTCCGAACTGTGCGGACTGCGGAGTCTTTGAAGCCGAGCCGTTCGGCAAAAATGCCATCGTGCATGCCCTCCATCATCAGAATGAAGACATCAACAAGCATTCCGAGGGCGAGGACCATTCCTATGACAACCATCTTATTGAATGTGTAGCCGAGCAGGGGCAAAAGCGTCATGACACCGAGGAGGGTGACCGGAATCGAGATCGAAGCCACCAGGGCCTCCCGCCAAGTAAGAGCCGCCAGCAGGACAAGAGCGACAAGGGCGATCGCCTGGAATCCATTGCTGTAGACATCGTTCAAGGAATCTTCGATTGTCAGAGAATTGTCCTCGGTGATCCTGCTTTCAAGCCCGGACGGCCAGGTGTCGCTCCTTGTCAAGTCGGACAATTTCTTCTTTGCCGCTCTGATTATGCCGAGAGTGTCTGCGCCGGGGCTTTTAAGTATGTCGAGGGATATAGCCTCCCTGAATTCAGAGCCATGATATGACATCCTGATCATGTTCTTTTTCTGGGCGAGATCCCTTCTCACGTCGGCGACTTCGCGCAGAGCAATTGGTCTGTCTCCGATTCTAGTCACTATCAGATCCATCATGTCGGATGCTTCGCGGAAGCGACCTTTCAGCTTGATGGCTGAGCTGAACACATCGCTTTCCATTTCTTCGAGGGGCATGTCAATGTGCGCCTCGACAAGGGCATTTCTAACATCTTCCGGGGAAATTCCCAGAGACTGCATCGTATCAAGATTCAGCATGATGAAGATTTCATCCTTGCGCTCTCCATTGATGTTCACAGCCCTTGTTCCTGGAATCATCAGGAGCTCGTCTTTCAGCGCCTGCGCCGCGCGGTTTTTCATCGAGGCGCTGATTTCTCCGAAAAGATTGATTGTGAGGATCGGGGTGTCCGTTACAGACGCCTTTGCAAGAATGGGCTTCTTCGCGTCGGACGGAAGATCCTCAACTTTATCCAGCTCATTTCTCAGATTTGCCAGACATAGGTCCGGATCCTCTTCCGGATAGAATTCTGCGGTTATTATCGAAAATGAATTGTAGGACGCGCTCTCATATCTTTTAAGATTAGGGGTGGCTTTGACTTTTTCCTCGATTTTATTGCTTATCCTCTTTTCAACGGAATCAGGATCTCCGCCGGGCCACTCAGTCTGTATCGTGGCGAACGGGATCTTAATGTCGGGCATGTCCTCCTTGTCAAGCTCTGAAAAAGTTAAGACCCCTCCCACGCAAAGAAGCATGAGGAGAAGAAGGCCTGGCACGCGGCGCAGAAAGAAAAATTCCTCAAGGGGGGAAGCCTTGTATTTGTCCTCCGTCTCTTTTTCCATCTTGACATGCCACTTAATAATTTGTGGAACATTCTTATGCGGAACCCCCGAATCTACATCCTTTTAGCGACAATAAAAAATGCCTGAGATTATTTTTTTGTGAAAATCTATTGAAATTTCGATGAGAATAATTAGATTATGGGTTTCGTAATTTTTATGAAAGCGAAAGGATTCAGCCAATGTCGGACAAAAACTGCGTAGAAAGTTGCGGAGATTTGGTCAAGTGCATCGTCCAGCTTGCAAAGACGCTCGAACTCGAGTGCATGGAGCAGTATCCCGCAGGAAAGCGGATTTGGGGCTCAAGCAGGAAGATTGATGTGATCATCGCCGACCCGACGAACAGAAGAGTTCTTGGGATTGAGTGCAAATTTCAGAAGACGCCCGGTACGACCGAGGAAAAGATTCCGGCTGTCATCGAAGACATAAAATCCTGGTCAATCTACGGAATCATCGTCTATGGCGGCGAGGGCATAACTCAGAATATGAAGTCATTTCTAGTTTCCACAGGAAGAGCTCTCGAGATCGAAGAACTCGAATCGTGGCTTAGGCTTTATTTCGGGATACTGAAACGCTGAACTCCGGAAAAATATAGACAATCCCAGCGCGGCGGCCTAGTTTTGCCAGATCTTGATCTTGTCAACATGGATCGGCAGAAACGGCCGGCGCGCCGAGCTTGTGAGTCCGTATGATTGGAGATTCAAACACAGCCGAGCGAATTGACGAGTATCCGGATCCGGATTTGCGCGTCCACGCCAAGCCTTTCCTCAAGTGGGCGGGCGGAAAAAGGAAGCTCATTCCGCGCCTGAAAACAATCTATCCGGATGAGTTGAAGACTCGCCGCATAGCAAACTATTTCGAGCCCTTCCTAGGAAGCGGAGCCATTTTTTTAGACATCGTGCAGAACTACAGCGTGTCCAACGCCTTCCTCTCCGATGTCAACGAAGATCTCATATTGACCTATCAGGTCGTTCAAAAGGACGTATTCAAGCTCATTGACCGGCTCATGAAATATGAAAGCTCCTTTCTGCGCTTGAACCGGGAGGAGCGCAACATCTACTTCTACGGTCTAAGATGGAAATTCAACAGCCGCAGGCCGCACATTGACTTCAAGAACTACAGCGAACGCTGGATCGTCAGGGCGGCTCAGAACATATTCATCAACAAGACCTGCTTCAACGGCCTCTACAGAGTCAATTCCAAAGGCGATTTCAACTCCGCCGTCGGAGACTATAAAAATCCCAGAATTTGCGATGCTGACAATCTGATCAGGGTTTCCAATATCCTTGCCAACGCCGATATACGCGTCGCCTCCTTCCAGGAGATGGCGGATAAAATCAGCGCAGAAGACTTCGTTTACTTTGATCCTCCATACAGGCCGCTTAAGTCCTCGAGCTTTGTCTCATACAGCGCGACGAAATTTGGTGACCGGGAGCAGATCAAATTGTCCAAGATATTCCACAGCCTCGACAATCTCGGAACAAAATTGATGCTTAGCAATTCGGATCCTGCCAGCGTCAATCCGGGCGACGACTTTTTCGACAGGCTCTATTCCCGCTTCAATATCAGGCGGATTCCTGCACCAAGGTTCATCAATTCTAAGGCTGAATGCCGAGGATGCGTCAGCGAAATAGTAGTTACAAATTATTGACATGCAAAACAAAAAGAGGATGCCTCAAATGAATGTGCTTCGCTATGGAATTGTCGGCGTAGGAAACATGGGGGCGGCGCACGCTCTCTTTATGAAGGACATCAAAAATGCGAAATTGACCGCCGTTTGCGACATTGACCAGACCAAACTAGCAAAGGCTGTCGCGGAATATTCCTGCACAGGATATTCTTCCGCGAATGAAATGTTCTCCTCGGGAGAAATTGACGCGGCAATCATCGCGACTCCCCATTACGACCACGTTCCGTTGACAATAGACGCCTTCAAGGCGGGGCTCCATGTGATCGTGGAAAAGCCGATAGCCGTCCACAAGGCCGACGCGATGAAGATGGTCGCCGCGCACAAGAAGCATCCCAAGCTCAAATTCACAGCGATGTTCCAGATGCGCACAGACGCTCTCTACAGGAAGATCAAGGAGCTAATTTCCGGAGACGAACTTGGCAAGATCATGAGAGTGAACTGGATTATTACCAACTGGTTCAGAAGCCAGAGATACTACGACTCGGGCGGCTGGCGCGCAACCTGGGGCGGCGAGGGCGGAGGAGTTCTTCTAAACCAGTGCCCGCACAACTTGGACCTTTTCCAGTGGCTTTTTGGGATGCCAACAAAGGTGAGGGCATACTGCGCTCTCGGAAAATATCACAGGATAGAGGTTGAGGACGATGTCACTGCCTACTGTGAATTCAAGGGTGGCGTGACAGGTGTCTTCATTGCGTCCACAGGCGAGGCCCCCGGCACAAACCGCCTCGAAATTGTCTGTGACAGAGGCAGGCTTATTTCAGAAAACGGAACTTTGACTTTCAACAGAAATGAGATTCCGGTGGCAGAATTCAACCGCACGACCGACACCATGTTTGGCACTCCATCGGTATGGAACGTTGAAATTCCGTTTGGCAACGATCCGGCGCACCACAGGAAAATATTGCAGAATTTCACTGACGCAGTTCTTGGCAAGGAGGAGCTCATTGTCAAGGCCGAGGAGGGCCTCAACTCTGTAGAGCTCGCGAACGCGATGCTTCTATCCTCCCTCAAGGACAAGACCGTTGAAATCCCGATGAATGCCGCAGAATTCGAAACCGAACTTGCAAAACTCGTGAAAAATTCCAAGTTCAAGAAGAAGGTCGGCAAGGCTGGAAAGCTTGACATGAGCTCTTCGTTCAACAGATAAATCAACAATTTCAAAAAAGGATACAGCAATGAAGAAAAAAATAATTGCCGCACAGCTCTACACCCTCAGAGACCATCTCAAGACACCAGACGAGATTGCCAAATCTCTTGCCAAGGTGAAGGAAATCGGATACGATGCGGTTCAAGTTTCCGGTATGGGCCCCATTCCGGAGACAGAACTGAAAAAAATTCTTGATGGAGAAGGTCTCAAATGCTGTGCCACGCACGAGTCAGGAAAATCAATCGTAGAAGAGACCGCCAAAGTGATTGACAGGCTTGCCGCCCTCGACTGCAAGTTCACGGCCTATCCATATCCCCACGTCCCAGTCAAGACAGAGGAAGACTACCTCAATCTCGCGAAGATGCTCGACAAGGCCGGCAAGGAGATGACAAAGGCAGGAATGGTGCTAACCTATCACAACCACGCGATTGAATTCGAAAAGTTCAACGGACGAACCGGGCTTGACATAATATACGATGAAACAAGTCCGAAAAGTCTTCAGGGCGAAATTGACACGTTCTGGGTTCAGCATGGAGGATGTGATCCCGTTCAATGGTGCAAAAAATTGGACGGCAGACTCCCGCTCCTTCATCTGAAAGAATTCGGCATAATCGAAAATCAGATCAAGATGCTTGAAATCGGAAATGGAAATCTCGACTGGAAGCGCATCGTCAAAGCCGCCAAAAAAGCCGGAACAAAATGGTTCATCGTCGAGCAGGACGTCTGCAGGATTGATCCTTTCGAGTCGCTCAAGATCAGCCTTGAATATCTGCTCGAGGAGATCGAATAATGTATTTCACCGGATTCGCGGATGAAGCCGGACCAGCTCTTGACACCCAGATTCAGGCAACTCTCGAGCTCGGCTGGAACAAGATCGAGACGCGGGGTCTCTGTGGAAAAAATCTCGCATTCATTTCCGAAGCCGAATTCGATGAGCTCTGCGGAAAGCTTGACAAAAGCGGCGTCTCATTCAACTGCTTCGGAAGCGGAGTCGCCAACTGGTCCAAGCCAATAAGCGAAGCTCCGGACTCAAGCTACGATGAAATGAGGCTCGCCATTCCGCGCATGAAAAAGCTCGGGATCGAGATGATCCGAATGATGAGCTTCGCTGTGCCTAAAGAACTGAGGGAAAAAGATTTCCGCAGCGAAGTCATAAAGAGGCTAAAGGTCATTGTAGCAATGGCGGAAGATGCCGGAATTCTCTGCGTCCACGAGAACTGCATGAACTGGGGTGGCCTATCATACGAGCACACACTCAGGCTCCTTGATGGCATACAGTCCCCTGCATTCAAACTTGTCTTCGACACAGGCAACCCTGTTTTCTCCGACGATGTGCGCGGAAAGCCGCCCTACCGCAAGCAGGACTCTCTGGAGTTCTACATGAATGTCCGCGAACATGTGGCATACATCCACATCAAGGACGGCCGCATGGAAAACGACAAGTCCGTCTTCACGTATCCATGCGAAGGCGACGGGAAGGTCAGGGAAATCCTGAGCGACTTGATCGCAAGAGGATACGATGGCGGTATTTCGATCGAGCCGCATATGGCTCAAGTTTTCCACGAGCAGAACAAGGATCCGGACAAGTCTGCCCAATTCGCATATTCCAATTATGTCGAGTACGGGAAAAGGACTATGGCGCTTGTGGATGCCATCAAAAAAACGCACAATTCAAAATGCAAGTAGGCGAAGCTGAAGCCGGACGCATTGCCAGGGATTTCGCAAAGAGCGCGGAAGCCCCATTTTCTGCTCTGCAGGTGCTTCAGTCCTTTGGAAACCGGGCGGATGCTTCGCTCTCCTCGCGGCTTCTGGACATGATTGAATCCATACTCGAAAAAGACGACGCGATCACGGAGATCGGCGACGGCGATTCGGACGAGCGCCTCTTTATTTCAACAGACAAGTTCATGCTCGGCAAAGAGTTCTGCATTTCCCCGGAGGAATGGGAGATCGAAGCGTCTGCAATGGTGCCTGGCGACCGCTTCCTGCCCTTCATTCCCGATGGCGTCGAGTCCGACAGCGTTAAAATCCTTGCCGATGGACGGCAAATCGAAACAAAATCGCTTTCGATACAGAAGTCATTGATTGCAAAGACTTTCTGGAGCGAACAGTTTTCTTCCGGAAATGAGTCGGACACCGGCAGGCGGCGTGCCCGCAGTGGCTCATCGCCGGCGAAAGCCAAATCAGGAAAGACTAAGCTCCAAGTCTTCGACATGAAAGACTTCTATTCCAGGCACAGCTTTTCAAAGGCAGACTCTTTGCGCTTTACAATTATTGACTTCAGAAATGCCGTCTTCAGCGTAAAGCTCGTCTCGGCAACAGATAGGCAGAGCCGTCTGATCGAAGTCCGCAGATGGGTGGACGAAATGGACGAGGCGCTTAAAAAGCAAATTGACCTGCGCGGAGACTATCTGAGCGCATTCGAGCTGATCACGCTTGTCTGCGCGTCAAATCCAAGTCTCTTTGAAAATCCGATGATTTCTCTGGCAGAGTTCCTGCGAATTTCACAGAATTATGAAATCCGTAAAAACAGGGATTCGGTGCCTGTTTTCGCCTTGAGAGACAGCATCGCAGAAGACGAGATTGACAGTTCCTCGTCCCCCCTTTCGATTTCATCGGCTGAGATCGGAAGCATGGATTCGATCCTCAGCAGGCTCGGACTAGAATCAGGTGCGTCTGGATTCACTGCGTTCGTCCTCGACGCCCTTTTCAGAGGAGAAACAGACCTGGACAAAGTAATTGAGAGGGTCTTTGGCTCGGAGCCTCTGCAGTTTTCAGACGACGGAGAGCGCTCCGCGTTTCTGAACTGCGTCGAAGAAATATGGGAGGAGGCCACTGAATCCTACGACAGAAAGGCGGATGGGAAATCCGGACAGATCAGAAACGAGGCGCTCAAGCTGATCAGCGCTGACATTTCCCGGTCAGTTGAAATGAGCGGAGGCGATTTGGGCGAAATCGAATCGGCGCTTATATTTCATGCAGACATTTTGGCGAACATAATTGCGCGGCTGAATTCTTACAAGAAGCTCAGCGTCGAGCAGATCAATTCGATCTCCAGGGAGCTTGACTGCTCCGCGGAATCCATAAGATCCATCATGTCCAAAATCAATTCCGGAAGCAATTCCAATCAGGGATCCATATAAAATAGTCGGCGTCGAGCCCTCAAGCGAATTCGACGCCATTAAAAAGGCATTTTACAGGCGCGCCAAGGAATGCCATCCGGACCTCTTTGCCGGCAACCTGTCCAAAGAGGAAGAGTTCAAAATCCTTGTCAACGCCTTCGACATCCTTTCTGACCCGGCGAAAAGAAAGGCATTCGACGAAAAAAATGGGATCGGGCAAAGCGCGTTCTCAACCGATTTTGCAGGCGCGGATGACGAGCAGATCATGGACAGCCCCGCAGACGATGCAATCGAAGAGCTTATTGTCGGAAATCGCGCTCCCGAATGGACAAGCCTGGCAACACTCTTTCTGGATCTCCAGAATACAGAAGTATTTATGACATTCAGAGAAGCGAAATGCCTTCTCGCGAAAGGCAGAGCAAAATCTGCATTGCCACTTTTTGTCAGAATTCTCGGACATTCTCCGGAGAACATCGTTTACAGATATTTTGCCGCCAGGGCATACAGTCTCAGCGGGGATTTCGACTCCGCTCGAAAACAGCTCCACGCCGCCATAACGATTGGCGAGAGGCGCGATCCGCCTCAGAGGCTCTCTAAAATCCACAAGGAGCTTGAGAAGCTCAACAAGGAGCACTTCTCATGGACAGAAAAGATCCTGTCTCTTTTACACGCCGACAAAAGTTCCGAGCCTTTTGCGAGAAGTTCCGAAGACATGATTGACGAAACAAACAAGGCGATAGCAAGAATCTCGGCTGAAAGAAAGAAAAAGGCGGAAAGAAAAAAACAGCTTGGTGCCTGAACACCTTTTCTACAATCAAAAAACGGAAAAGACATATGATTCGATAGCCCATGCCAGTGCTGAAATAGCATGCCAGCCTCTCCGAGACTGCCTCCTTGCTCTGCCAGTTATGAAGATTTTCCAGAGAGAAAAACTTTTTTTACAGGAATGACTCAGAGGGTAAACATTTTTAGAAAATTCAGCTTAAATCCTTGGTGCCAAATGTCAAGGTTGTTTCGCAACAGCCCTTGGCGCACATGATGCGCTGAACACGCAACACGAGAACTTGAACGCTTACGTGGACGATTTGACCAAAGCTCAGGACTCAGGACGGTTTTATCTTGCGTCAAATTTTTTCCAAAGATTGAATACGCGCTCATTTGTCCCGCCGTTCTCATCCGGGAGCGTAGTGCTTTTGTTTCCGCCCCAGACGTTCTTGTTCACCCATGACACCCCGCCTTCATATTTGATGATATTCACCCCCTTCGCCCTGTGGACATTGAGGTAATGCTGAGTGCTCAGAGTGAAGCTTTTTCCGCCACTGCTGTCATAGGTGATCCCAAAATCGCTCATGATCGCATCCCCTGGCAGAAAGTCCTTGCGAAGCCTGGTAAAATATTGTTTTTCAGGAAACCACTGTCCTCCGGAAGAATATTTTGAATCGTCCCAGCGTATCTGGTTAAAGAGGAGTTTTGATGTCGCCTCCACCCAGTTTGTTTTTCCTATGCTCTTGCATGGGCGCAGACAATATGCCGTCCTTGTCGAAAGATTCGTCGCCATCCAAGCCGCTTCTGTGGCGTAACGACTAGCCCAAGGATTCTGCGGAGTATCGTATTGGCACTGATACTGATTGGATTTGAATGTCAAGTTTGAAGGACAATAGAGAATCTTCGGATTTTTGTTGAAGTAGTCCGCTTTGTAAAGAAAATACCAGGAGCTGAAGCCCTTCGGACTTCCAGAAGTCGAAGATTTTTTTATGAAATTGGACCATATTCCGTAAGTTTTGTTCTCATCGCCCGCCGCGCCAAAAGGAATGTAGTCGTTGTAGTCGTTGTAGTCGTCAACGTAGTACATGCTGAAAAGATAAAGCTGTTTCATGTTGTTGGCGCAGACAACCCTTTGAGAAGCATCCTTCGCCCCCTGAAGAGCCGGCAGAAGCATGCCCGCTAAAATCGCAATCACCGCGATTGTTACAAGCAGTTCAATAAGTGTAAAAGGCAAGACGGATCTTTCTGCCTTCATCCTTGAGTCTCCTTGTCTATTTGTCCGATTGAATCTGCAAGCATAATTTTTGGTTCTATTACTTTTTTGAGACAGATTCCCGCGGATTCGTCGAGGAGATAGTCTGCCGCCGAATTCGCCAGGCTCTCGTGGTCGAGCTGGACTGTCGAGAGGAAACGTCCAGGCGAGAATTCGCATCCGGATCCGTCAAAGTCAATTATGCTCATGTTCTCCGGAGTCTGGTAGCCGAGAGATTTGAGAGAAGAGATCAGTTCAAGGCTGAGAAAATTGTGATATGAAAATATAGCGGTGGGTCTCTGCTTTCTTCCGAGTATCTCCATGAGAGCTAATTTGAGAGTTTCGGGCTGAGCTGAAACTGTTACAATATGAGGATCGAACTTTGCGCTTCTCATCGCAAGCTTGTATCCGTTTATTCGATCATTGTCTGCCGGATCGAGATATGACCCGTTCACTGCTGTCCGCCCTTCATTTCTTACGAATGCGGCAATCCTCTCGTGACCTGCCGCCATTAGAGCTCTTGTCGCTTCGAAGGCGCCCCAGAGGTTGTCGAAGACGAAAGATGGAATTCCCAGGGAGCTTAAATCTCTGTCCAAAGAAATGATTGACTTCCCGAAGGAGAGCAGTTCGTTGAGAAGAATCTCGTTGCCAGTTTCCAAAGCAATGATCGCGTCAAAGCTCATCCTTCCAATTTTTCCCAGAAGTCCAACTGAGTCGAGCTGACGGCTGTCCAGACAGACCAATGATAGCCCCTCCCGCTCGAATCTGCTCTGAAGCGTTTTAAGTATCGCGTAGGGGAATGTCTGAGTTCTTTCAAGCTCCTTCAGATCGTAGGGAGAGACGAAAATATATTTGCCGACCTTGACAGATCTTGCCAAAGACCTGGAGACATAGAGCCCACGACGCGGATGGCTCTCGACAATGCCTTCATGCTTTAGTTCGTCAATAACCTTCTGTATCGTTATCCTGCTCGAATCGAAGCTGTTTGCAAGCTCCCGGACAGAGGGAAGGTCCAGTGCCACTCCGGCACTTCTGGAGAATACCATGTTGCGTATCCTCTCCTTGATCTTTCTTGTTTTCAAATGTGTCATAAGAAGTGATACATTATTTGCGTAACTGTCATATCTGTCATTAATTATATTACAGAATCTTCTGAATTTCAAGGTCTTTGGGAGGATTCTTCAAGAAATCAGATTTTTTAGGAGAAATGTATCTTGTCGGTACTTGAAGAAAATAGAATTCAAAGGATATCGTCGAAAATCTGCCGCGCCGTCCTCGGCGTTGGCAGAATTTATCTTGTTGGAATTTTCCTTTTTCCGATCCTTTCGTTGTCGAAGTCGTGATCGAAATTCCGAATTCTGGATTCTCCCGACCCCGATTACGATTACGACAACAGTTACGCCATCGCTTCACTGACAACGACAACGATTAAATCATGCCTATTTTCGATGCGGATTTGACTTGACGGGAATAAGGCGATACAGGGGTATCGTCGTTTCCCGGCGGGACAAAGGCCGCGCGGAAAGAGGCATAACCGTTTTGCGGCGTGAGCCTTTTAGCGCTCAGCCCATCCGTTTGAGCTTGACGTTGGCTATGCATCGCCTCCGCTCAACCAAATGGACTGACCATCTAAAATGCTTCACGTTTAATCTCAACGTAATTACAGTGCTTTGTCTTGGCTGGAGAAAAAGCTGTAAACGGCTTTTTATGCTGAAATACCGCGAAGCGGTCGGATTTTTGATTCGCAAAGCGAATCCTTGGAGTGCGTGCGTGTGAGCGCCGCTTTAAGATTCAAAAGCTCTACTTACACAGAGGCACTCCGAAAGATGGCTTTGGCGTCAAGAGCAGTTTTGCAACGAATCAGCTCCGCGAAGTTTAAAGACAAGAATCTGTCCTCACACAAAGCCACAAGGCACAAAGATTTAACCTGGGAACGCCGAGCACCAGCTAGGCATTCGGAAGAGAGCCGACAAGATGTCGCCGTTCCCATCAGGAAAAAACCGCTGAAGATAAAATTTGCGCATTCCTCATTCCTTTAATTTGATAATATGGCACCCATCCAAATGGCAAAGTTATTTTGCAACAGCCCCTTAGCCGGTCCGAGGCAACAAAAGTGCCACTTTCATCTTCACATGTCAAGTCAGGGAACTCCCAATGATCAAATATTGTTATTCCCTGACAGCAACATAGTCAAAAAAAATATCCGATTTTTTATTTCAAGCTGTCATATAATCCTGTCCCAGTTGCGATTAATGTCTGGAAAGAGCAAGATTTGCATTTGCAGATGACAACAGGAATTATTAAAAGAAAGGGTTTTGCAATGAAAAAATGTCTTGCGTTGGCCTTGGCTGTGACGATTTCGTTTTCGTCCTGGTCGCAAATTGGAGAAGGCGGAGAAAAACTTGGCAAAGCGCAGATCCGCAACGATAAATGCGGGGAAAGCCCTCGCAGTGGGCGCGGCGGAATGGGGCTTAAATCTTTATTTTTTCCTCCGGATCTGATTATGCGCAGTCAGGATCAGCTTGCTCTTAGCGACGAGCAGAGAAATGAGATAAAAGAACTGATGAAGAAAACCGCGTCCGACTTCACAGAACTGCAGTGGAAGGAAAGCGAAGAGCAGGAAAAAATGGAGTCTCTCCTCAAGGATGAAAAGATTGACGAGGCGAAGACTCTCGAGCAGTTTGAAAAGCTTCTGCAAATAGAAAATCAAATAAAGAAACTGCATATTGGGACGATGATCAGGACATTGAACTGCCTCAGTCCCGATCAGCGTGCAAAGCTCGACGAGCTGAAGAAGCAGTCGAGCCCCAGACACGGGGACGATCCTAGAAGAGGGGGGCAGGAAGCCCCACCACCTCCATGTCCGCCTGAATGACGAGCAAAAAAGGCTTGCATCAATGAATGTTTTTTTCAAACGAGGATTTTCGGCTTCGCGCTCTATGCGCTTCACCTTGATCGAGCTTCTTGTCGTCATGGCGATAATAGCGATATTGTCAGGAATCCTTTTTCCTGCCCTCTCGACGGCGAGGAAAAAATCGCTGGCGGCAAAATGCACGAGCAATCTTCTCAGTCTTGGAACTGCCTTGCAGGCATACATTGGAGATTCGAACGAGATGATGCCTGAGGCCGCCTTACTGCCCAGCGATGAGCCGGATCTGCCAAGATTCTGCGACATTTTCGAGAATTATGTGCAGACAAGGCAGATATTTTTATGTCCGTCCGATCCGGATTCGAAATACTTTATCGCGCAGGGAAGCAGTTACGAATACAACACGCATCTGGGAGGCAAAAAATTGAGCGAAGACATGCTTGCGCAAAAGTTCGGACTGTCCAAGACATTTGTCCTTTATGACTATGAAAGCTTTCATGGAAAAAGTGGAGCAGTAGGAGCGAGGAACTATCTTTTTGCCGACGGACATGTAGGAGAACTGGAATGATAAAAGCGTTGACAATTTCCGCGTCCGCTGTGATCTGCTCGGTTTGCTTTCTCGTCGCATTCAAGCATTTCAGCAGAAATCCAGCCGAAGGACTGCTTCTCAATCCCACGGTTCCAGAGCAGGTGAAAAAGATTGCGGCAGTCAAGCCTGGAGAAATGGCGCCGGAAGAGAAAAGGCAGATTGCTGAGGAAGTTAAGAAAAACAGACATGCCATTCATGAGACGATGAATTCAAAGCTTGTTCCGGAAGATGCGAAGCTCATTCTCCGTGAGAACGTCAGACAGACATTCAGGGACGAGATGATGAAGAGAATTGACGAATACTTTGCTTTGCCTGAAAGCGAGCGGGATGCCTATCTGGAAAAGATGAGAGCAGAAATGCGACCTCCCGGTCCTCCGCCCGGCGAAGGAGGTCCTCCAGGAAGAAGGGATGGAGAGAGAAGTGGGTCAAGTCTCGCGAGGATTAAGGAGCACATTGAAAACAGCACTCCTGAGGAAAGATCGAAGATGGCAAGATTTCACAGGGAGATGCGCAGTAAGATGGGGCCGCCGCCGGAATCTCCCAAACAATAATAGGTTCAACCGTGATCAATGGACAACTTGGATGACATCGTTCTGCGCAGACAGCTCGAATCGCATCATGATTCCGCATTCGGATGGGCTCTCAACTGCTGTTCCTACAAGGATGCCGAAGCGAAGGACGTTCTTCAAATAGCATATCTAAAGATCATGGACGGACGGGCTAAATTCAAAGACAAGTCGTCCTTTAAAACTTGGCTTTTCGCAGTCATCAAAATTACGGCGGCAGACGAGCGCAGACGCGGATGGCTCCGATATCTGGGGCTTGCGAGATTCGCAAAGGAGCGGGTTGAAAACGAGGGTTCTGAGAGCAGTCGGCATTCCGAAGAGGATTTGGCGGGGCTTAGAAATGCCATGTCGAGGCTTTCAGGCAGGCAGAGGGAAGTCATTCACTTGGTTTTTTACGAGCGCATGACGCTTGAGGATGCCGCCGCGCTGATGGGCGTCTCGACAGGCTCTGCGCGAACGCACTATGAACGGGGCAAGGCGAATCTCCGGAGAATGCTGGAGAAATGCGAAGAAGGAGGCACGAAATGATAGAAGAAGATCGCGAGCTGGAAGATCTCTTTGAAAAACTGCGGGACGATGACAGAAAATCCGCCCCTGAATTTTGGAGCATGACTAGGTGTGTGCCGCAGGAAGGCTCTTTGCAGAGTCGTACCAGGGCGTTCTATTTTGCATCCGCAGCGCTGGCGCTTTTTGCTATAGTTTCCTATCTGTTTTTTTTCCAGTTCAATAAGAAAGAAAATAAAGCTGAGACGGTTCAGACAGCTGATGAAATTGAGGAATTGATGCAGATTTCATCCTGGACTGCGGCTAGCGACACGGTTCTTGCAATGTCGGATACGGATTCTGCTGAAATATGGTCGGCTTCCGACTCTCTTCTTTTGCAGAATGGAGATCTTTAAAATCCCGCCTGCGACACCGGTATTGAAATTGTGGAATTAAGTGATAGATTGCGCGCCAGTTTCAGGGCATTAAAAAAACGGGCTGGCGATGGATATTGGAGACAGAATCAAAAATCTTGTGGAAGAACAGACGGGGCGTCCCTTGGAGCGCAAAGACGAACTGCTTGGAGCTGGAATACTCGACAGCATGATGACAATGCTTCTTGTGGGGCGGCTTGAAGAGGAGTTCGGAATAAGCTGTTCTGCCGAAGACTTCACGCACCATAATTTCAACTCCATCGAAGCCATGAGCAGTCTTGTTCAGGCTAAGATCAATGCAGACGCCCATTGACCCAGATAATCTGGAGCGGAAGTCTGCGAAAAGACTTACGCCTAGATTATCTAGTGTCCTGTTTCTTAAATACTAATCGTAAATTGATTGAATAATAG
>DYRX01000002.1 GCA_020718525.1 Victivallis vadensis | reverse complement strand
CCACGGAAGAATAAGGAAAGAAGTGGCGGTTAAAAAGACCTCCACGGAATCAGGTTATTTATTTGCGGCTGGTTCGATTGTAGGCGGGATTTCAGAAGCGACTTGTCCATCGAGGCCATCGGTGGATACGATATCTTCAATGCGAAATTCGATTCATCCGGCAAATGTCTTTGGGCAAGAAGAGCAGGTGGCGACAAAGCAAGTTGCTACTGCTTCCAACAGGCGATTGACGACTCGGGGAATCTCTATGTGGCAGGACACTTCAATAAAACCATCACTTTCGACGGAGCCGCCTCCCTAGAAAGTGCTGGTGAATACGATATTTTCATTGCGAAATATGACAGCTCCGGCATTTGTGCTTGGGCAAAAAAGGCTGGCGGATCGAAGGATGATTTCTGCTATGGCATTGATCTAGACAAGTCCGACAATCCGTTCATCTGCGGGACATCCCTTTCCGCCGCATCCTCATTCGGCGACATCACACTCACAAGCAATGGTGGATACGATGCTTTCTATGCAAAATATGATCCTTCCGGCTCCTGCGTGTCGGCTAAGAATGTTGGTGGCAAGTATAGTGATGCCGCTTTTAATCTGAAATTTGACAAGGTATCCGGGGATTTCTATCTGCAAGGATGTCTTAACGGAACAGTTGTTTTCGGGAACGGAATCAGCATCACGTCAGTCCATTCTGTCACCTTCCTCGCGAAATATGACAGCCAGGATTCATGCCAATGGGCAATCAAAAACGCCGCTTCAAGATACTCTTGGAGCGACATCAGCGAAAAAAGTAAAAGCGGAAACGAATCCATGGCGTTAACCAGCGGCGGGAGCATTTACATTGCGACCTATCGGATGATATTTATGGGATATGACAGTTCCGGGAACTGCTTGTTTTCTGAAAACAAAGGCAATGCGTATCCATTTGATATAGCTGCTGACAGCTCCGGAAATCTTTATTCCTGTGGACGTTTTCCTATCATTAACTATTTTGGAGAGGGCTTCCTAATCCCTTCTAACAGCAATGGGTTTTCGGATATTTTCATCGCTAAATACCTGACACAAATCCCTGAGAGCGTCACATTGACAACGAAGGTCTCTCCGCAGGAAGCAGGAACCGCAGCACCTGCAACAATTACCGTTCCATCGCAAATGCTGGTGGAAATCAATGCGACTCCCGCAGATGGATGGAAATTCTATAAATGGACTTGTGAGGGCACCGTCGTATTCGCCGATGAGCTGTCGGCATCCACAACTGCAACACCAAGCACAAATGCGACCCTAACAGCGAACTTCTTAATGGTCACACCCGTCAACAAGTTCTCTTTTAAAAATTCACACAGAGATTCAATTAAAAAAAAGAGGATTAAATAAATCGTCCGACATTTGATTCAAAATAGTGCGGAATGTCAGAGATAAGAGAGGGAGGCAGAAACAGATTGAAGACCTTATTAAAAGAAACATGTAAATATTCGCTCAACAATATAGTCAGTGGATATCTACCATGAGGAATCTCTTTTGAGAAATCTCTGTTCCAAAATGATTTGCTTTGGCAAGCCTTTTCCTTTGACAATGGAAAGCAGAAGCCTGAATGCCGAAGCCCCCATTTCGAGCCGAGGTTGAACAATGGTGGAAAGGAGAGGAAAAAGAGCTTCGGAACTCGGATCCTTGTCGCATCCAACAACACCGATCCTAGCTGGGATCTCGATCTTGTTTTCATGGCAATGCCTGTAAAAGCCTGCCGCCATTCTGTCGTTTGCGAATATTGCGCAGTCACCGCGCCGGGAAGATTTCAATATTTCAGGGGCAAGAGAATATCCACAGCTCATCGAATAGTCGCCAGAAAAAATCTTCGCAATTCTGATGGAAGACTCTTTTACTGCAATTTCGAGAGCCTTCCTCTGTTTGATCGCATAGCTGAAGGACTTGTCGCCTTCAATAAAGATGATTCTCTGGCGGGGGCCGATGGTGATGGAGGAAAAGGCTTCCCTGTATGCGCAAAGGTAGTCGAGTTCGACGGAGGGAAGTCCTTGGCTTGCCATCCCGATGAGGACTATCGGAGCCTGATGCGATTTCAGATGCTCGAGCATTGGACTTTCGCGGCGCAGTCCGGCAAAGACAAATCCATCAACTGCACCAGATTCCAATATGTTCAGGAAGTTTATCGCAGATTCAAGATTGTCCGCTACGTATGGCTGAATCGAAACAGAATATCCTTCCGGAGAGGCGGCGGAGATGACTCCGTCGAGTATCCCGGAATAGTATCCCATCTGTATTGGCCCTCTGCGCACCCTCTGTCCGTCAAATTCCATTGCAAAGCCGATCTGCCAGCTTTTTCTGGATACGAGGCGTCTTGCGGCAATATTCGGAACATATCCTTTTTCCAGGGCAAGCCGTCTAATTTTGAGGGCGGTCTTTTCCGGAATCAACGGGTTTCCTGAAAGCGCACGCGAAACAGTGGAGGGGGAAACCTTGGCGGCTCTCGCAATTTCCTCCCTTGTAATTTTCCCCATTTTAAACGCTTCCCTATTTGAATGCACACGAGAGCATTGACGGGAGCGACAATAGCTCCGAGAAGACCTTTTTCAAGGACTGCGATTGGACTTGGTGCCTGCGTATTGCATGCCTGGTTGAAGCCATAGGCTACGTCCCTCCGCCACTCCGCTGTTAAAAAAGTGCCACTTTGATTTTTACATGTCAAAGAAGCTACGTAAAACTGCGTTCTACTGAATTATCTTTTTTTGCAATCCCCCTTGACATTCCATTATTTTTGTGCAAAAATACAGGTATAAACAGGTAGAATAAAGGTAGGTGATAGCTTATGAATGCAAGAACCCTTGTGAAGGACGAGATCTACGAGCGCCTGAGGGAGAGGATTAACTCTGGCGCATTTCCGCCCGGGACATTTCTTCCGAGCGAAAACGGACTTATTGAGCACTTCAAGGTGAGCAGAACGCCAGTCCGTGCGCGCTGACCCGTTTGAGCGGCGAGGGAATACTGCGACCTTTGAACGGAAAAGGCTGGCAGGTGCAGACCACGAATGAAATCGCAAAGCCCAGGCTTGCCGCCCTCATGGGAACGTCCTCCCGCAAAAACATCTTTGACACGGTGGCAGAGAAACTGTCTTCCCAGGGGATAGGAACTCACTTCTATCTCGAAGACTTTTCACGGCCAGTGGAGGAGAGTCTACCAATTTCCGAAATTGGCGGAATACTTGCGATGACAGGTGTTCCAGTCCCTTCGGGATTCCTATCTTCAGTTAAAAAAGAAAAAGTTCCTCTTGTGTGTGCGGGACTGCATTCGGAAGAGGGCTACGACACTGTTACAACCGACAATGTCTACGCTGTGCGTGAAGCTGTTAAAATCCTTTTCGAGAGCGGGCACCGCAGAATTCTCTTCGTCGCCACTGAGATAGAAGACATGTCTTTCCGCATCAGGACCGAAACGTTCATAAAAGTCTCCAAAGAGCTAGGGCTCTCTTCAGAGACGCTCACAATAAAGCTGAACTGGGTTTCACCCAAGGACGATGCCGCAAGACTTATCGGGCTTCTGCGAAATTCGCATTTCGATGCGGTCTTCACGGTTTCGGAGCCTATTGCACACAGCCTATTCATTGTCCTTGCTAGAGAGGGAATCCAGGTTCCGGACGATATTTCCCTCATCTGCGTCGGCGAAGGATATCATGTCCCGGATTCGCCGGGCGCCTATTACGGGATAGAATCCTTTGCGCCTGTCTCCCATGACTGGCCAAAAATAATGGGAGTCGCCGCCGAAAGACTGTTTTCAAGAATGGACGGCGACTCGTCGCACTCTGAAATGATTCTCATAGCGCCTAAAAGAAGCAAAGTATCATCAATAAAGCAAAGGAAACTCAAATGAGCAAACGGGGGAAAAGGGGGCTTTTCACACTGATCGAACTGCTGGTCGTAATCGCGATAATCGCAATTCTGGCAGGACTGCTTCTGCCTGCGCTTAAACGTGCCAGAGACCAGGCGAAAGACGCCATATGCAAGAGCAATCTAAAGCAGATTGGCATAGGAATGCAGAATTATTTTTCTGACTGGAACTGCATTCAATCTTCCACTCCGGATGATTGGATGATAGACTGGGACGATTACTACAAGGACGACATTAGAATTTGCCCAGCTTTCACTAAAAGTCCGTTCAGATATTTCGAGGGTAACTTTTACTGGAAATGGACATACAAGCATGCCTTGTACGGGAGAGTCAGGTCGAGTGACGGCAGTTATTTCCCAACCGAGACTTGGCGCTATGGAATTGATGTGAGGAAGGTTCTGTACGATGGATTGAATTATGAGGCATATATGGATCTGAAAATTAAGCAAGGCGGAACATCCGTAAGGACACTTTCAGATGTCCCATACATGCTTGATGGCGCAATGCAGTATGAGACAGGTGGCGGATACAGTGGCTGGCAGGGCATGGGCGAGGCAGGTTCTGGAGATGATGTGGATGAAACTGGACGCATGACCGTCGGAGGATTTGCAATGAGGCATGGAAATGGAAAGAGCGGCAATATGGTATTCATGGACGGGCATACTGATATAAACGTATTCCCAAACAAGCCTTACTTCACAAGGCGAGAATGGCTTGCAGGAACAGGAACGCCCTAAAAACAATGCTTTGATCATCTTGGGCATTATCTCGGACGCTGAAAAGGAAAGCTCGTCATTGTGAAAATCCGCAGTTTAATCTTTGTTGGCGGAACTGCTGTGCCGCAAAGCTTTCTAGTCTCTCTTGGCGTTGTCTATCTTTTCATCTCCCTGCCAAACAGAGTCGGGGCTGAAACAAAAACAGATATAGCGTCAGAGAAAATCTTGCCTCTCGGCGAAATATTGTCCAAGAACGACACTATGGGCAATTTTTACAGGAGGCAGTTCGAGGGGATTTCGAAGGCCCTGGAAAGATATGGAAAAAGTCTGGTTGCGGCGGAGGCGAGGCTTGAAAAGGACAAGGCGACATTGGCCGAGGACGACGCCTACAACAAGAAGCTTGCCGAGTGGAAAAAGACAGCGAAGGAGAACGAGAAAAAGGATCAGGGCAAGCAGAAAAAGGGAAAAGGCAAGTGCGCCCCGCCTAAACCGCACAAATTCGACTCGCTTTGGATTTCCGATTCTCCGGATGCGAAGGCCATATATCCGCATATCCTCAGGGTCAGGAACGAGTTCAACCAGGAACTGAAAGTCTATCTGGAATCAATCGAGGCGTTTGTCAATTCGCGGACCTCGATAATGAATAAGATTGATTCGCTCTACAAGGAGTCAGACAAAATCCCGATCAAAGTCGAGGAAAAGAAGGACGATGCCAAGGACAAGGATGACAACAAGAAAAAGAATGAATAGAAGATGCAATTTTTCCTATATGTCGGCTACACGGACACGCATGGTCCGTTCTCTGGAGATGCGCCAAGGCTGGTCTCAAAATATTTGAAATCGTCATTTTTTGACATTCCTGGTGAAGAATTTTCCCGGGATCATGGATTTCCATCCGGTGCCCCTGGCAAGAGCCGGGAGGAGGATTTCAAATCAGCCGTCCCACACTACTACGCGGCAGTCTCAGCCATAGACGAGCAGATGGGACGTGTTATTGATGAGCTTGAAAACATCGGGGAGCTTGACAATACTCTGATTGCATATGCCAGCGATCATGGGCAGATGATTCTGCGCGATGGGATGAAGCTGGTCGCAAGGGGGCCGGGGCCGAACGGATGCTTTGCAGACGAGCCCTGGAGAAGGAAAATCCCCAACTGAAAGGAATTAGAATGCGTTGCAATAAATCGCTTGTCCTATTTGTTTTTGCTGCATGCGTTGCCCTCTGCGGAGCTACATGCCACCTAAATGCCGATGCGTCGCAGTTCCTGTCCTTGCTCAATCTGAAGAGTGGCTTCGCTGTTGTTGCGGACAACCCCGAATTTGCTCTGGATATTGCCAGACGACCAGGATGGGAGATCCTTGCGCTTCTTGACGATGGCAATTCAGTCCTTCCTCTGAGGCTGAAGTCTGGCGATATGCTCAACAAATCCCTATACGCAGAAAAACTGCAGGGACTGCTTGTTGCAGATCACTATGCGGACCTTCTCATAATTCAGAACCCGTCCCGTGTAAAGCCTGAAGAAGCCGTCAGGGCGCTGACTCCAGGCGGTATTCTCTTTGCCAGGGGAGCAGACCCCGACTGGCTTTCAAGGACTTCCGCCAAGCCTCTCCGGAATGCGCCACAGGGTTGGCTTGCGGCTACAAAGCCCCTGCCGGAGGGAATGGACTCCTGGAGCCATTGGTTTCATCTTGGCGACAATAATCCGGTCTCTTCCGACACAGTTTTCAGATGGCCTGCCTATGTTCAGTGGACCGCTCTTCCATGGCGCAGTCCACAGCCGACAATCAGCGTTGTCGGTGGCGGCGTAGCATACAGCATAATGGGCAGTGCCTATGCAAACCCTGTCGACCAGAAAAATCTGGAGCCCGATGAGCTTCAGGTAAGCGCCAGGAACGCATTCAGCGGCCATCTCTACTGGACGCATCCAATAAAGGAATATCAGCCTGTCGGAAGATCCGCATATGTTGCAGAGGAAAACTGCTTCTATCTCCTTGATGACGACAGGATTCTTCTCCTTGACCCAAAGACCGGCAGGACTTGCGGCAGGAAATGACTCCCCCGCCTTGCTCAAGCGCGTCTGGGGACTTGGCAGGACAATAATTGCCCTTGACGCTCAGACTGGAAAAATCAGATGGAAGCACGATGTCGGCTCCGATCTTGATGCTCGCTATATTGCCGTTAGGGATTCGAACGTCTTCTATCTGGCCATCTCTTCGCATGCGGGAGCTCTCGATGCCGATAATGGGAAAGTCAAATGGAAAAACGAGAGCAAGGAACTCCTTGACGCGGTCAGCCTCCCTGGCGCTTTTGGGCATTCTTCGCTTGGGAGTCTTCAGCCATGCGTGCTGGCTGGAAAGGGACTTCTCAGCATTTCTGGAAAGGGCAGGAAAAACCTTGTCGTTATTTCTGCGGAAACCGGAAAAATGATTGGTGCGCTTCCAGGGGGCAGGAGATTCAACTCGATCTTCGAGGGCGGCGATCTTTACGTCGAAGGGCTTGGAAAGCTTGATTCTGCAGACTTGCATGCAAAGCAGGCGCCGAAGAAAAAAGACCCCTCGCAGTTTGGGTGGAGCGTATCTGGATGCGGTCCCATAACTGCAAGCCCTAATGTCTTCTGCGGAAGGCATGGCGTGGAATGGGACAGGATCGGGAATTTGAAGATTTCCGATGCCGCATACAGATCCGGCTGCTGGCAGGACTCCTTTGTGGCGCACGGACAATTGTGGAACACGCCATACACATGTGGGTGCAACTATCTCACTAGGGGATTCAACATTCTTGCTCCTCTGAGCCAGCCACTCGCCGACAGTGGCGGATTGCTTGAGAAAGGAAAGTCAGGAGACTCCGCCACCCCTCCAGCTTCGCCTCTCGACTGGCCGACATCGGGAGCTTCTCAGGAAAGAACTGGAGCGTCTAGGGCGTCCGTCCCGTCCGAAGCAAAGATAAGATGGTCTGGAAAATTTTCAAAAGATGCGATCATGACACAGTCCATTGAGGTCGCCGATTCGATCTACCTCGCAGGCGACGATGGCATTGTCCTCTGCCTGAATCTCAAGGACGGCAAGGAGAAATGGAGCTTTCCCACAGGTGGAAGCATATGCCAGTCAGTCACTTATGACAATGGAAAAATTTATGCAGGCTCCTCAGACGGACATGCATACTGTATTGACGCCGGAAGCGGGGAGCTTGTCTGGCGTTTCCGAGGCGCACCCGCCGAACGCCGCATACACATTTACGGGAAGCTCATGTCGGCCTGGCCATGCCTATCCGGAATCCTTCTGAAGAATGGGGTAGCCTATGCCGCCTTTGGATTTGTGGACAGAGACGGCACCTGGGTCTATGCCATTGACGCGAAAAGCGGCGCTTTGAAGTGGAAGAATTTCGAGTCGGGGCACATCGTGGACAAAGACAGCCGCAAAGGGGCGACAGTTTCGGGAATGCTGACAGTCGCGGGAGGCGTCCTTTGGATGGCTTCCGGGAACAAAGTCAATCCCGTGGGCTACAGGCTCGAGGACGGAAAGACTGTCCTAGCTCCATATGTGAGCGCGGATGCGTACGATCCCATTCCCCGAGGATCCTATATCGGAGCCTTTTCCGAAGAGATGCTGATACACGGCGGCACGCCCATACACAGCTCCCAGTCCGAGTGGATCAAAGATTCTGCGCGCGGCAACGACTGGGCATTCTGCAGAATTGCAAATTCCACGCCTCAGTTTCCTGAATTGATTCTGACCAGAAGCCAGCATCCGCCGGTATGGAATGGAAAATATTTCGCATCTGAATGCATCAGAAAAAAACAGCGCTCAATCGAATGCTGGTCAAT
This sequence comes from Victivallis vadensis, assembly GCA_020718525.1. GTDB lineage: Bacteria > Verrucomicrobiota > Lentisphaeria > Victivallales > GWF2-50-93 > DYRX01. Next base: position 33,742 of record DYRX01000002.1, on the reverse strand, counting down.
CGAAAAGACATGCGCGTATCTGAAGGAGAACTATCCGACGCCAAAAGCGCAGAACCACAAGAAGAAGGGACTTTCCTTCGAAGGCATTGGCATGAGGGGGGACGCTCCTCTCACCTATCCGATGCTCCTCTGGAAGTCTGACGCGCAATTTCTCTACGGACTTGCCATGGCTGAAAACGCTTTGATTTCACTCGAGGGAGAAGCATCCTCCAAAAAAGAGCAGTTTCCAGGCAAATGGAAGATGAAGGCGCACCCTCTCCGAGGGCAAAGTCATCTGGGAGCTTCCTCTGCCGTCGGAACCTGTCTGCGATAGTCTTTCCATCGCCTCCGACGGGATCGTGATCGCCTCCCTTCTCGACGGAACAACAATCGCAGTCGGAGGCAAATTCTGAAGCCTAGTCTTTCATCTCCAGTTTTTCATTTTGATACCATTATTCAATGAAAAATTTCTGATTTCGCATTATATTTTATGTAAAGATTCGCTGAACGAAGTAGGTGAATATTTACGCGTGCTCCTTCTCTCTGCGCAGTCTGAGCTCTTCCTTTATTTCGGAGAGTTTCTCTCTTGTCAGCGGATAGCGGTAGAGCAGGAGGAGGCAGAGGAGAGTCAAAATCCCGGGAACAAATGAATAGAGTATCCGCATATTGAAGATGGTCGAAGCCTTCTGCTCGAAGCCTAGGTCTGCGTCAAATCCTGAGATTACCAGTATTGCACCAGCCGCCGCCGGAGTTATGGTTCCGACCATTTTGAGGAGAAATGCATTTACTGCGCCGAACATGCCCTCTCGCCTTTCACCAGTGTAGAGCTCGTCAACATCTGTGACATCCGCCATCATAGTCGAAAGCACTGTGTATGTGCTGGCAATTCCGATCGAGAAGAAGAATGGCAGGATGAGCTGAAGATATGGATAGTCCGGAGTCATACACCACCATTTGAGTATGCATCCTATGGACATCATGATCATTGCGAACGCCATTATGATGTGTTTCTGATATTTTTTGCATCCCCACTGTATCGCAGGCAGAGAGATCAAGCCCAATCCCCAGGCGACCATCTGCACCCATGCCCCCATCTTGGCACCGCCGACCGCGCTCTTCATCACCCAGTATACATTCAGGAAAAAGCCAATCTGCGTAAAAAGTCCGATTGAGAGCCCGACGCTGGCGTAGAGCAGGAAAATCTTGATGAAGTGCCTGTTGTGCATGGTCATCCAGATAGACTGCCACAATCCCATTTTCAGTTTGTTCTTTCGTGCCGAGACATGGGCGCGCTCCTTCGTGAACATAACCATTATCACTGTGCTAGGGATACCGACTGAAGCTGTGATGACTGCAACCCAGAACAAGCCCTGCAGGGAATTTACGAAGAGCATCGAAAAACAGAAGACTGGCACCCAGGGTGTAAGAAGCCCCGCGATCTTGTCCATTATCGAGCGCCATGTTACAACCTTTGTCCTGCCGTCGTAGCTCGAACAGAGCTCGATCCCAAGCGCGTAGTACGGGACAGAGTTCATTGTCGTAAATGTTGTGAATAGAAGCATCACTACGAGGACATACATTATCACGTGGCGCTGATGCGCGTTGTCAGGATCGTTGAAGGCCTTCAGACCGTCTGCGAGATTCGCAAAGACCGACTTGCCCTGTTTTTTCTGCTCCATCATTCCAAGCATCGATTTGGACTTTTCCTTTATTGCCTCCAATTTTTCAGACGCGGAAGGATCGTCCAGACTCAACGCGAGGTCTTGGGCAAGATCGGACAGTTCTTTCGGGGGTTTCCACTTCAACAGTTCAGCCGACAGGGACCTAGCGGTTTCCTTGCATAGACTGAGCGCATCTGATTTGTCCTGATCCGAGGAATATGATTTAGAGAGATTCTGATATATTATTTCTATGCTTTTTCTAGATGCCGCCTTTGCATTCTTCATATCCATCCATGCAAGAATATCCGAGAAGACAGATTTCTGAAGCTTGGCTGGCGAGTTGATATTCTGGACGGAGCCTGCCGAGACGGAATTCTTGACTTTTATCTTTGCCTCCACCATTTCTTCCGGTTTCGACAGCGCTTGAACAATGGTTTTGGAATTCGGGGACAAAAGATCCTCTTTGAGAGCATCTTCAAACTCGGCTGAAAATTTTATCTCATCTGCCTCGGAAATTTTATGCACGCTTACATATCTTGCGGTAGCGGCTCTAGCCAGATCCTTGGCAACAGTTTCGGTCTGATGCAGGAGTTTTCTTTTGTTGAGGACTTCAATAAGCTGAGAGAATGATTCATGCAGTTCATCCTTTCGGGCGGATGCACTCACCTCCCCTGCCTGAATGGACTTCTCAGCGGATGCAATCGCGAGCAGGGAGGAGATTGCGCTAAGTGTCTTTTCATCTTTTTCATCCGCTTTGAGTTTTTCCAGATCTGAGATCATGGCGGCGAATTTCTTCGCGTCCAGCGAATTCTCCTTGAGGGCCTTCGACTGCTTGTTCACAAGCTCCAGAGCGCTGTCGTCCTGCTTCTGTGTATCAAGCTCCTTGTTTGTCTTGATTTCAGAAACAGGGAAAAAAGCTATTACAAAGAGGAGCACGCCTATGCGGATCACGCCGCCACTAAGAATATACGGATGCCTGCGTCCCCATCGGCTTTTCGTGTTGTCTGTTATGTATGCCATGATAGGATCTGTGACGCTGTCCCAAAAGGTTTTTATGCTCAGCGCCAAACCGATCAGGAGTGGATTGATTCCCATTGCAACAATCATGATCTGCTGGAGAACATTGAAGAACTGGTTGGCACCAGCATTTTCTATGTTCCCAAACGCGTATATTGCCACCTCTTTTGTGCTGGCATCCTCCGGATGCATATCGGGGGCGACAGCTTCAACTTTCTCCTTTTCCCCAATCTCAGACCGATTCGGATCAATGGCGGATTCTTTGTCCTTCTCACTCTCCTGCATTCAATCGCTCCTGTTGAAATTGTTCAGAAAACATTTTTTGCTTTGAGAAATTCCTCGACATCCCTGTTCGATCTTGAGACAGCCTCGTCAAAGGGCGGCCGCTTGTAGATGCAGTCCTCAAATCCGTGGACATAGCCTTCATATAGGATGAACTTGCATTCATTCCCACCCGCCAGCATCCTGTCAACAAATATCTTCACCACTTCCGGCTTCATGCATTTGTCCAAACTGCCAAGGAGAACTATCGAGGGAGGAAGCCCAGGCTTGACAAGTTCGGCCGGCGAAATCTCCTTGTATTTTTCCTTGAACTTGCCCCATCCGAATCCAGCCTCGCGACTGCAGTCAACAACGGGGTTGTAGAGAACCAGAAAATTTGGGACAGATGAGACAGGCGAAGCTTTCTCGTCGTCGAAATCACTTGTCATCGCAGTCATCAAGGCAATATGCCCTCCGGCAGAGCCGCCGCCTGCGACTATCCTGTCCGGATCAATTGCGAATCTCGCAGAATTTTGGCGCACCCACCTGATTGCGGATTTTGCATCTTTCACTGACTCATAAGGACTTGTCCCATGTTCCCGTTTTAGTCTGTATTCGGGAAGAAATACGGCAAATCCCAGCGACGCGAAATGTTTTGCCTGTCTTTCAAAATGCTGTGGTCTCCCCGTCGCCCAGCCACCGCCATGGAAAAGAACTAGTGCAGGCTTCAAGCTTCCTTCTGCGAACTTGTCGTCCTTGAAGATGTGGATTTTCAGATCGCCTTGGGGCGTTCTTTTGTATGTCTCCGTGATTTCACCATCCAAGCTTTTAAGTTTCTCCAGGAACTCTGTGTCCGCAGTGCTCAGCCTTGAGAAATTCATTTCGCATTTGAAGGCTCTGTCCAGGAATAGAGCCTCTCCAGAAATGGATGCGGCTTCCTGCGAAAGCTTCTCCGCAAAAAATTGGAAGCAGATCTCATCGCCTGGCTTCAGACCCGCATAGCTGGAGATGAACGAATGTGGCGTTCTGCCCTCAGAGACGCCTGTTTCTCTCATTTCCATTCTCATGTATCCATTGGAGAAAGATACCAGCATTGAGGATTCTTTACCTCGGATGGAAACGACCATCGCCTCGACGCGGATCTCGCCAGGAGAGGCTTCGGCAGGCGAGGACATTGAATCGAAGAACTGGAGCTTCATTTTCACCTTTTGCATCTCTTCTGATCTAGACACCGAAAACAATGAGATGAGAAAGAGAAGAACAAGTATTTTTTTGATACTACACCTCGTTTCGATATTTGCGAGCCGTCCAATGCTTTCCGCAACTGCTCTGCTTATGACTTTTGGAGCTGGCTCTATTCTTAGAATGCATCTTCCTTGAACCAGTCGCTATTTTTGACAGAGTCGTCATTCTTCGCCTTTTCCACTAGCTTCGCATATTCGGGGCTGTCAAGGAATTCCTGCTTCGCAAGATCGAATGGATTTGCGAATTTCGCAAGATGCCTTGCTAGCCTTTCCTTCAAGTCCAGCAAAACTGAAGTGTGCCTTTTTCTCTGAACAGTATCTGCCTTTGTTTAAGGTGTGAAACACCGTTCCCAAATGCGCAATATATACCTCCCGCAAGGGAGGGCGCACCCTACGGATTCTGTCCCGCAGGGACCACTGTGCCAGTCTTGCATTTTCATGCAGCCTCCACCTGAGCTGACTCCTCGGGGCAGATGCCTGAGAAGTAGACCTCGTCAGGAGTCAGATACATCAGCGACTGATGATATCTTTCACTGTTATAAAACTCAAAATATGAAGATACACCTCCTTTCAGTTCTTTCAAGTTCTTGTATTCGTTAAGAAAAATATTTTCATACTTCAGGGAACGCCATAGCCTCTCGACATAGACATTGTCAAGGGCACGTCCCTTGCCGTCCATGCTTATCCTGACATTCTTCTTTTCCAGAACCGAAATATAATCTGTGGATGTAAACTGGCATCCTTGGTCCGTGTTGAATGTTTCAGGAACTCCGTATATTCCCAGAGCCTCCTTCAGCACCTCGATACAGAAGGTGGCATCCAGAGTATTCGAGATTCTACTGGTCTGAATTATTAAATAGACATAGTATCGTTATTTAGGAAACAGGACACTGGTTTCCGAATGCGGCAAGGACTGATTTGCGCAAATCGTCAAACGTCTTGAAATGCACGGATGGAAAAACGTCGCACGGAACCAGAATCTTATGATTTTCTTCATGCCCCTTGGATGCAGATCCTTACAATTCGGCGAGGGAAGTAAAGGCTGACTCGGGATCCGGGCAGCAGCTCGACGATGATTTGAAGAGCTTTCTTTCCGGCTTCTTCCCTGTGTTTTTCGTTACGAATAGCCTTATCACTGCGCAGTTCGTATATTTCTCCATCGGCACGTAGATGAAGGCTCCGTCGAATTTCGTTTCAGGGAAAGAATATTCCTTGTCGCCCGGATACATGATGCCCACCTTGCTCACATCGCAAGCGCGCTTCACGCGGAATACTGCATACGGCGGATTCTTATGCTTCACGACGCAGTCCCCGTCAATGTCCGTGTTCACAATGGAGGCCAGGTAGTCGCTGCCTACAGTGTATATTTTAGTCCTCGAGCCTTTCGGCGCACGAATCGGATCGGGATCGAAGCATATGACGCGGCGGTTGAACTGCGCGAAGAGAGGCATATATCTTTCAAGAAGCGCTATGTCCTTTGCGGTTCTCGCCACCATCTTAGGGTAGCATCCGTGCAGGACGGATCTTCTGTAGTTCTCGTCGTCCGGGGTTCCAGTATCGCCCCATAGAAAGACGATTGGCTTGGCAACAGCCGACCAATAGTATTTCTCTTCAAACTGATCACCTGACCCCTCCAGCATCATTCCGTCAACCCATCTCATCATTCTTATCGTCTGGGGCTTGTTAGCGAAGGAGCAGAGCTTTTTCTTAAGAAGCTTTTTCTTGACGATCTCGTTTACTTCGTCATAGGAGAATATCATGCTGTATGCGGGCTTGTTGTTCACGACAGTGACACCGTCGTCGTGTGCGAAATCAATTTCGTAGTGCCTGAAGCAGTCGAGGAAAAATCCATCCAACTGTGGATAGTCCCTGAGTATCCTGTCGCTTTCCTTGATGAGCGATGCTCCGAATGAGAATTTCGGATCGCTGTTCATGTTGTGGCACATCATCCATCCGCTCGATAGGAATTCTCCTTTTTCTCCCTGGGTTCTGGAGTCGGAGAACTTTGCGTCCATGAGTTTTCTTGTTCCGTCGGTGTAGTTGAAGTACCAGTATGGACGCATCCCGAGCTTTTTCATGAGATCGAGGACTTTCGAGATCCTCTCTTTTGTGTGGTATAGGAATTCGTCCACTTCGGCGTTGCTCCACTTTGAAACGTCTGGCGGAAGAGTCCTTCCCGAATAGGAGCAGAAGAAGTAGTCCGGATGCTTCTGGAATCTTTTGTCCTTGATGATTTCCGCCGCAATCTCGCGGTCGCTCTTCGATTTCACCCATTCGTCAATTTCGCTGTCGTTCTTGCCGGATTTCGAGTTTCCTCCGAAGACCCTCCACAACGCTTCCCTGTGCTGATTTCTGAACCACTTCTTCTTAGTTCCATGATGATATTCGCCGTAGAACTCGAAATGCTCGTGGACTTCCACAAATTTGAGATGGGACTTGGCGAATGTCTGCACGTCCATGTTGCCGATGCCATGGCAGTGGAAAACGCCGTCGTCGTCGTTGATCTTGTCGTTGTTGGGCACGAAATACTCGTTCCATCTGCTGAAGACTTTTTTGAGAGCCGGGCGCCAGCATCCCTCATGGAAGCAGAGATCAAGCTCGGTCGCAAGCCTGCGCTTCCCGACCAGGCCAATGTAGTAGTTGCAAGCTTCAAGATGGGGGCTCCTCGCCGGATTTTTCACCATGCTTCCCCAGTTGAACCCTTTTTCGGCGTTTGAATAGAAGAATCTAGACGCAGGAATGCGCTCGTGTATCGGGTTGAGCATGCTGAAGCCAAAATCCAGCTCGGGGCTGAAGTGCGACATCATCGGCAAAATGATGTCGGTGTCGCTGACCCATGAATTCTGGGAATACTCGAAGTTGAAAGTTGTCAGACCGTCGAAAACAATTTTTTCTCCGCCCTTGCATGGCGCCCAGATGTGCCAGCCCGGAATTGCAGGCATCTTGTAATAGACTCTCAGCGATCTGTCTGGAACTTTCGAAGATAGCTTTTCCGCCTCTACCCGCCACTTGAAGAAACCCTTTTCATAGCTTATCGTGATGAAAAGAACGAACGGTGCGGATTTGTATTGCTTGCGGAAGGAGGCATGCGACGGGGCAGTTTTCAAGAGATCCGTCTTGCAGAGGCATTCCGAATCGGAATACCAGGCGTCGTCAAGCTCGTCGTAGATCCTGATTTGCCCGGAGTAAGAAGGAATGCCACCTCTCAATATCTTGAAAATGTCGTCCGCGCCGCCACTCTTTGCCGCAGAGACAATCGCACCCGAAGAAAGGTCAATATGAAGCTCGGCTTCGTCTCCCCGCAAAAGATGAAGACTCTCAGAACATTTAGCTTTCCCAATATTCCTTTTCATTTCAGCTTGCCTTTTCATTTGTGATAATTAAGTTAAATGGAAGGCTGTAATATGACACTTTGTTTCAGATTTTCCAGCAAGAAAATAAATAAATTTGGAGGGATATCCCATGCCCGTTTCTCCTAGGATAACTTTGTCAGGACATCCCGATCCTAGTTCCCTTGAATCTTTGATGGGGCACTCAGCTTTCAAAGGCAAGAAGGGGCAGGAGCTGGCAATTGAGCTCTGGCGCTATCTGGTCTCACCTGAAAGCGGCACATATCACTTCTGGGCTCCATGCGAACGTGAAACTGGAATGAGCGTGCTAGATCCGCTCAAACTGCTCAATGTATTCGGCTTCAGCGTATGCGGTGTGCAGGCAAATCTTCTTTCGTGCCTATTCTCTTTCGCAGGTTTGGAAAAGGCGAGGAACGTGCAGATTCGCGGGCATCACATCGCCGAAGTCTTCTACGACGGTGCCTGGCATTTGTTCGATCCTGATTTGCATGCCTATCATATGAAGCATCCACCAAATCACGGACAGATCGCAAGCTATGAGGAATGCGTCAGGGATCCGAGCCTGATCCACTCCCAGAAAAATCCGTCGGATCCATATTATCTGCCGGACAGAACAGCCAAAGACATGGCTGAATTGTACAAAATTGAGAAGCTGGAATATCAGGATTTCTGTTTTGAGAAGACACATTCCATGGACTTTGTTCTGCGCCCCGGCGAAAGAATCCTGCGTTCCTGGAAAAACGAGGGACGCTGGATATACTTCAAGGACTACCGCGATCTGAAGAAGAAATTCCCCAAGGAATGGTCGCCCATTGGCCCATGGGAAAGATTTTCCCCATACAGAACCTATGGCAATGGACGCTTGACATTAGACCTTGATTTTAAAAGAGATGCGAAAGATTACGAGGCGCTTTTCCTTTCCCATGAAAATATTGTCATACGCAACGGAGGCATTAGCGGCGAAAAAGGGAAAACTGCGAATTTCGCAATAGAATTTGATTCGCCGTATCTCTTCGCGGCAATTCCGGACACGGACGCAAGTGGCGCTCCATGCGGAGGCTCAGTCGTCAGCTTCGAATACTTCAAAAAGGGCTCGGATTCATCGCGGATATCCGTGGAAATCCTGGATGAAAGGCTTCAGCAGTGGAATGAGATTGCGTCTTTCGCTGGAAATTTTGCAGGGCATGGAAAGGCTGTCTTGGACATTTCAGAGCATGTCTGCAACCGATACCGATATGTCTTGCGTTTCAGAATCGAGAGTAGAGGCGAAGCTGAAATTGAAATGAAACAGCTTAAGATCGTCAATTTTTTCATTCTTACGCAGTCGTCTCTGCCAGCGCTGAAAACTGGAGTCAACTCCTTCACCTACCGATCCGGTGCTGGAAACGGAGAAGCGTGCTCGAGAAGAATCCATTGTGTTGACTTCAGAGATCCTGCAATTTTCAAGCGTTTTCTGCATTCGTCTGAAAATCTTGAATACAATCCGCACTCAGCCGCGATTCTTTCCCCCAGGGACGCATCAAATCCATTCAGCATCGTTTTCAAGCTGGACTCACCTTCGGGATTTCTGCGGAACATTTATGTGATGGGGCTTTTCCAATACGTACTTGAGGAGGAAAAAAGAACGGACAGAGTACTCTGCGAGATTTCCGAGGACGCGGGCAAGACCTGGCGCAAGGTTTTTGACGAGCAGGTCCGGATCTATACGCAAAAGTGGCATTTTTTGGCAGACGCCGAAACTGCAATCGAAAGCGAATGCTCCTCATGCCTCATCAGATTTACAGCGCACACGGGCGCACTGCTCGCGAAATTCAGACTGCAGTATCTGGAAAAAGACACCCAACAGCTCGACACGCCCATCCTTCTCGTCCACAAATGGATCGAAAATGGCGAGAAGAAAGAATATTCTGAAACGATTCCGAAAGGGAAAATGTCGGAAAACTACCAGATCGAATGCCACTGCCCAGCAGAAAACGAGTCTGTCGAAATGATTTCCCTCTGAAGGGGCTCAGAAAAGTTTTATTTACGCCTTCTGTGTCTGGAACCCGTAGGCGACGTTTTGATGCGTAGGATACTTGCTAATGTCTCCTCTCTAAAAATCCAACTGCTTTTTTAAGGTTTATGGCATCGTCAAGAGACATGTCAGGAAAAACACGGCAATTTTCAGTTCAGGCGAAAAATAGACGCAATCATAAATTTGTTTTGAGATATAAGGAAAACGAGTATGAGGAGGAAGAGAAGCGCAGTCGCAAATTTGACGATTGCGGCGTTCTTTCGCATAAGATCTACAAGTTTTTCATTTTTCATTCCGGAAAATGCGATGATGAAAACAATGACTAGGGGAAGGACGAAGGCGACGTTGTAGACAAGCAGATAATACAGTGCGGCAAGTTTTTTGCCGCCGCTTTCAAGCATATATTGAATTACCGGAAGATATACCTGCCCTGTGCATGCAAACTCGAGGAAAGAAATTGTCAGCCCCGTGACGAATGCGGCGGAGATGAAACGGCGATGCCTTGCCCCTATCCTTATCGTGGTTCTGATCTTCTCCTTCAGTCTTTCCGGAAGCTGTAGGCTTATATCTTCAGTGCGGCCCCTGGCACTCATGACTCCGTCATATACGCTCATGACAAAAAGAATGAAGACCATTGCTATCATAGCTCGGTCAAACCACGTTTTAACATTTTCATAGAAAGATATATGGTAGATGATTTCAGAGATGCCGAGTCCGAGGAGATAATATGCGATAAACACTCCAGCGACAAATGCCATTCCAACATGTGCGATTTCAGCGGGACTCCTCCTTGCAATCCGCAGATATGAAATGAAAAATATCATAGCCGCAAAGGCGCACGGATTTAGACCGTCCCAGAAACCGCCGGAAGCCACGACAAGCCAAGTTATGTTGGAAAAACGTTCGGCGAGCTTGGTGTCGTTCCGGAAAATTTCCGCGCTGGCTGGACTTATGCGCCACGAAGTTCTCGGGAGCGGAGCCGATTCGGAAAGGAGCCTTCTGATGCCGTCATAATCTATCTGCGATTTGACAAGATAGCCTTTCCCAGAAAAAACCGATGGTGCGACAAGTCTTGTCGAAGTCGGCGTGCCTGCGTTTTCGCTGTATGCCTCGTTAAGGCGCATGGCATCTACTTTTGAAATATTGTATGTCTCGATTTCAAGATCCGGGAAAAGCTCCTTCATTTCGCGGAGGATTTTTTTCACACGGGTGCAGTCCGAGCATCCGGGCTTGTCAAAATATACGATGAGCGGATTTTCCATCTTCTCCAGCGCGGGTTCCGCCAAGGCTTCTGCCGAAAGAATAAATTCCGCCTCTACGGGATCGGATTTTCTGTAAAACGCCTTGAAATCCAGCGAGGAGCTCAGCGATTCGCTGTCAACATTGAAATGCTTGTATATCTTTGCAAGATCTTCAGGCGAGACGCTTTCCTCGTCAAGGTATGACAGAAGCACCTCAAAATTCCGCCCGAGGCTTTTGTAGTTCTTTTCTATGAAATTGGTGATTTTAGAAGAGATCGTTTTCTGATCCGGAAAGGAGTTTGCCGTTCGGATCAGTTCCCTGAGATCAAGCGGTTCACGGGCGTCAAGAAGAGCCAGAAACGAATCTAGGCGGATTTTCATTGACTCGTCTGAAGTTAGCATGAAAAGCGCATCCCTCACAGCTGGATTCATTTTTGGGCGTCGTGATGAGTATGACCGGATATTGGCATAGTTGTAGTTCCTGAAAAAATTCTTTTCGTCAAAGAAAAAGACAGATTCCGAGCTGTATCTGGAGCTCTCGCCGTATTTTGCGGACGCGATCGCCGGAATTAGCTCCCTTATCCGGTCTGACTTGTCCTTGAGCATGTCCGGTATCTGCAGTATGAAAGCGTCAAGCGAATTTGAAAGTGTGTAGTATGCGGCGCGTCGGAGCCAGACATTTTCCGACGAGAAATATTCCGACACGATTTTTCCGTCGTCTTTGGCCCATGTCATTCCGATTACAAAAAGAGCGGCGTCTTTAAATGATGGATCGGGATTGTTTTTCACCGTATTTATCGCCCAGGATCTGAGGACGGCTCGAAGCTTTTTATCTTTTACGCTAGTGTCATAGTGGTTCCCGAGGCTGATTCTGGTCCAGTCCAATTCATAGATTTTCAGCTTTGAATCCGGCCTTCCAATTGAGTTCAGGAATTCTGCAAGCTGTTCCGGGTGTTTCGATTTTAGGAGCCCTGCCGCCGCATTTTTCCTGACTTGCATGGAAGGATCCGAAAGCGCCTTGAGAAGGAATTTGCCTGCGGCAAGGGTTCCGCTGTCAGCCGAGTCCACAATTTCGGCTCTTAGCTCCTCGGTCTGGGACGGGAAAAGATTTTCCATCAGGGGAAGTATTTCCTCGTCCCCCTTCCTTATCATCACTAATGCCGCGGCAAATTTCAGTTCCTCGTCGTCGCTCTCCATTGCCAGTTTTTTTATTTCGCTGAAAAAGTCGTTCTGCGAGATTCTTCCTGGTTTATCCGCTTTCCCTGAGGATGCAGTAGGAGTGGGGGAGTCGCCGAACGCCTCGAAAATATCATTCAGATCTGGAGGCTTTTCCTTCTGCTCTGATATTGTTTCCGCTGGCGGCGCCGGCTTTGCGGAGGCGGGGATCTCGACTCGGCTCCCGGTCTTGGCAGGCTTTGCAGTGTCTACACCGCTTTCAAACGCGGCAAAAAGATCCTCCAGATCCTTGCTTGTTCCGGGGGGAATAGACGAATTGGCGGAATCCGAGCTTCCTTCAGAAGAGCTGGCGAAGGAAAGTTCTTCGAGCACGTTCCGATAGTCGGAGCTTCTCGAATTGCTGTCTGGTATCTTTAGATTTTTCAGCACGGCCAGAACAGCTTCCCTCTTGCCATTTTTCAGAAGTTCCGCCATGAGCGCAATGGAGTCAGGATCGGAAAAACCGTTTTTCGCGATGAATGCCGCCGCCGGAACCGATATGTCCGGATTCGTATTTGCGGCTAGAAATTTAGCGAGATGGAGCTGTTTCTCGTCGCACTTGTCAAGCGCCCGGACCACCGTGAGAAGAACTGCAGAATCCTTGCCGACCAGGCCCTTCACAAATTTGTCAGGGATGCATAAGTCCCTACTGCCATACGAGCTTATAACCGCGCCTTTTATGCTGTCATCCTTCATGAAGGCTTCCTCGAGCTTCCTCATGGTTCCGCCGGACGTGAAGTGAGCCAGGGCAAGGACAGACTTGAAGCGCACATATTCGTCGCTGTCGTTCATCAGGGATTCAATTTTTGTCCTTGCCACCGCGCTTTTTGTGAGAGCGCTTTTGCCTTTGTCGCCCAGTTCGGTGATTGCTTCAAGCGCCGCTACCTTGACTCTCCATCTTGGATCATCAAGACAGCCGGCAATCTGATCTATCATGCTGGCCGCCCTGATGTCCGCCAGGCCTTTCAATGCAATGACAGCCAGATCCTCGTTCCCGTTTGAAAGGAACGAAGCAAGTATCTTCGCGCTTGTCTTAGTTTTCAGCTTCCCAAGACTTTTCAATATCGAGAAGAGCACATCGCTGTCCTTTTCCGACGCGATATGATTTTCAATTATGTGCGCCGCCATCCTTCCGCCTGTATCAACAATAGTGTCTATCGCAGTCTCCCTTAACACTGGCTCTGGATGTTCAAGGAAGTCCTTCAGGATCGGAACCCCGCGGAGCCCCGCCTTCTTCAGTTCCAGCACTGCCCTGAGTCTGTTGTCAAGACTCCCTGAAAGCAGTTGATGCGCCAGTGGACCGGGATCTATTCCCGCCGTGTCAGACAGGATTGTCATGTACTTTACTTCTTTCAGCCGGTTTTTTGCGCCTTCGGAAAGGGAGCCATGCGAGGCGATAAACTCATCAATCGCCGCGATGCAGCCGTCTCCACAGTCTTCAAGGCTTCTTAGCGCCCTTGAATAGCGGTCTTTATTGTCGGATATAATCTCGTTCAGAAGCCGATCGCATTTTTCCTTTGTCAGCGGAGAATGCCTGTCAGTGGAAACGGGATCTTTATTGGCCGCCCATTCCTTCCATCTTGCAATGGTGTCAGCGTTCTCCTCTCTGCTCCGCCACGGATCGTAGGAGAACTCGTCTCCGACTATCTCTTCGAGTATTTCGATAGCTCCAGTCCTGACGGCAAGAAGCCTGTGCTCAAGCAGGGCGACAATTTTCTCCTTCGGGAACGGCGAGAGTTTCATGATGCGCTTCACAATCTCCTCCTTGCCGTCAGCTCTGTCGCCGATGAGCAGGATCAGATCCGGCCATCTTTCGTCGGGAAAGGAATTCTGATCCAGCTTGCTTATCAACATAAGAGATTCCTTATCCTTCCTGACCTGTATCTGGTTGCTGATTACAGATCTTATGGCACTGAGGAGTTCATCTTTTGTTGTAAATCCCTGAACCGCGCCTCTGATACGGCCGTCTCCGGAAATGAAAAGAATCAGCGGGACTCCCTGCACCTGATAATTATGGGCGGTGGCGGGATCTTTGTTCACATCGCATTCCACGAGAATAAAATGTTTAAGCACGGACTCAATATCCTTGTCCTCAAAAAGTTCCTTGAGCCTTGCACACCACGGACATTCTGGGGAATGGAAGAAAAGGAAGACTGGACGGTACTCCATGCCTGCCATGATCAGGGCGGTCGAAAGAGATTTCTGCCAGATGGGTGGAAGTTCCTCTGATTTGCCTTTTCCTGCAATGTCGGCAGGCGCTTCCAATAAAATGCCGCCAGGCACCCCCTCCGGGATTTTCGGCGTTTTCCCTAAGGGAACGTTGGAATGCGCTGTGGAAACAATGAGCATCGCAAATAGGAAGGATGCTGACAATTGCTTTGCCGCTCTATTCATTTGTCTCCTGTCTTCCGGGTTCCGCCTTCAATGCAGTAATGCATAGACCAATATGTTGACATTTATATCCGAGGCGTTTCTGAGTTCATTGCCTCCACAGCAGCAGCAGCCGCGAGTGTTGGCAGTGTCATTCAGGCCATGCCGGGAATATATGAGTACGATTTTGCCGTTTATCTGAAGTCCTTCGAGGGAAACCTTTTCGCTGGATTCATGGCTCAATTCCAATTTCCTTATATCATTGACCGTCCTGAAAAGAGGATGCTCGATCGGGATTGACTCGAGTTTGGCATCTTTGAAGACTGCTTTTATCTCCCTGCGGAAAGCCTGGTCGAAGTTCCTGCTAGAACATCCGGCGGAGACGAGCATGAAGCCGCCGCTTGCCAGATACCTCTTCAGGTTTTCCCTCTCCTTCTGGCTGAATATGAAATCAGCTTCGCCCGTCATCATGGCAAAAGGATATTTGAAAAGCTCTTCCGAATCTAGTTTTACGCTCTTGAATCTTCTCTCTGTAGATATGGCGGTTTTTCGCTGTACTATGCTGAGAAACTCATCGCTGAAGCATCTCGACGTGTTATTTCCGGCATAGATCAGGTTCGCGCACTGGACAACTTCATCCTTGGCTGACAAGTCCGCCGTAAACAGCAAAGCAATTGATGCGAAGAAAAATAGGGATGAATAAATAAAAGCAATGCCAGGTATACTTTTCATTCTGCACTCCTTCAGTTTTGACCAAAATAGTTTTTCACTGCATCTATGTATTTTTCCGGGACTTCGTCGAGCGGAATGCTTTCGGTTCCAGTTTTTGTGCGATCATCAATTTTGAGCAGTTCCCTGTTCTCCGCTCCGATGCCGGATTTCCCCGCCGCGACTGCGCCATCATCGTTGGAAGCTCCTGTATTTTCGGACTGCGAAAGCTCGAGTCTGTCCGGACCGATGATTGGAATTTTCAGCGGCGAATAATCGCCAGCGGAATAGCCGTCATTCAGATTCCCGAGCCCCCCTCCGCCGATTCCGAGCCCTGATCCTGCTCCCCTTCCGCCTTTCTGCTGGCAGATCAGCGACTGGAGAAGCTCGCCGAGGGTCTTCTGGATTCTGTCCCTAGTCCTTAGGCTGAACGAAGGATTGAATCTCCCCTCGTTGCCGAGACAGCACGATCCAAATTCCGACTCTTCGAATTCCGATGCTATCTGGCGCATTTTTTCCAGGGCGAGCTTTCCATGGTGATGGGCTCTTTCGCCATTGCCGCTTTCCGCCGTCTCAGCCGATTTCCTCATCAGCTCGGGAATCTCAAGTTCATCGATCCTCCTGGAAAATTTCAGAGAGCTTTTCTTTAGGTCGTCATATTGCGCGTCCGTGATTGCCTTGGCATCTTCCGCAAGCTGTGAAGACAGAAGCATCAGCTCTTTTCTGATTTCCATCTCCTTGATTCCCAATGTCTTTAGCATTGGACTGCCTGCAACGGGTGTGTTTTCCGAGGCATAGCGTTGGAGGCGCCTCGCAAGATATTCCTGCTGGCCGAGGAGAGCCATGAACTTGACTGAGTGCCTAAGCACCTTGACTAGTTTTTCGAGTTCTCCGGCATCTTTTGTCATCTCGTCCATGCTCCCCTGCGAAGACTCCGTCTGATTCAGAAGCTCATCAATCTTTGTTTCCAGATCTGGATTGGAATCTGAAGGCTTCATTTGGGAAATCGCCAGCTCATTCTTATCAAATAACTTTGTGAATTCTTCCAGAATCCCCCCATGCTCCTTTTCGATGTCATATATTGGAAAGTCTTTCTCCAGCCCGCCAAATAAATTTCTAGCACGGTCGTTTGCCTCCTTTATTTTCTTTATCATGGATCCCTTTCCCTCCAAGTCAAGCTCCCCTTTCTGAAGGGATTGTTTCATTTCGGATAGAAGTTTTTTCAGCTCAAGCAGTTCCGCCTCCATGACTCTGTAGCGTTCAAAGAACTGTTCGCAGGCTGTCCTGTCTCTGAGCTGTCTGGCATAATCCTCTTCGGAAATTATAGATATCTTCGCAACATCTGAAACCGCATAGCCGAGCATGCTCGGATTGAAATCAGACGCTTCGAAATATAGTTCTATTGTCTCTCCCGGCACTACTCCGAGTACCTTGAGATCTAGAGATGTTTCATAACTGTAACTGCGGGTGTGTTCCCGAGGACCTGCAAAGACAGCCCTGTCTCTGAAGCCAGTCACGGATCTGACAAAATCTATCCGTTTAATGCCGATATCATCTTCTGCACGTGCAGATACAGGTACTTTGACGGACGGGGTGGCTAGCAGGAATGTCTCCGGCGACAGCAGATGGATCCTGGGGGGCGCATCTTCCTTCAAAGTCTGCGCCATCAATAGCGGTTCACGGCATTCAGTGCCGATAAAATCGCTGACATACGCCTTGAGCTGGGCCTCTTCCTTTATCTCCCATCTGAAAAGCAGACTCTTGTCGCCGCTTTTTTCTGCGGCTATGATTTCTGTCGCTCCTGTCTTCTTGTATTTCAGAGAAAGTCTTCCATGGGAAAGGGGTCTGTTACTGCTTATCGAGAGTTCCGCAATGGTGCCGGGCAATCCCTGCAGTTCGGCGGCACCAGCATAAAAAGTTTTTGCTGGAAGCCTGCTGTAGGCGGGCGGAGCCAGACTGATCTGAGCCATGGATATCTGCGGCTGGAGGAGGAGCTCCAGATTAGTCCATCTGCTTCTAGCCCTGCCCGTCGAGAAGCAGAAACTGAGCGGAGCTGTGACTTTTTCTATGCGCTGGACAAACTTGTTTCCGCCCTCGCGGAAGCATGGTGCTTTGTGAATCATTCCGGTCTCGTCCCTGGTCATCAGCCAGACCTGTGAGAGCGTCTTTGCTCCTCTGACAGTCGCTGAAATCTCAATGTTTCCACCGTATATGACCTCCGGCTCCGCCGGATCTATTTCAAAGGTGTAGGAGCTGTATGGGGGATTGTCATCGAACGGATGAAAAATTCTCGCGAGAATAATGGCGCTCGCATGGCGCGGAATGCCAAGTATTGCCGCGCAGACAAGCACCTGGACAAGAAACATTTTTGCGACGTTGCGAAATTCGCGGAACGGCATGATTTGTCTGAATCCGGCTTCCTCAATAATGTGGCTTGCCTTCTTCATCACGCGGGCGACGAGATATTCGCGGATATCGGTGTCTCCGTCCCGGCTCCGAATTTCTTTCCGCAGTTCATATGCGCTCAGGATATCCTGCCTGCGGTGTTCGAACGCCTTGTCGAGATCTTCCGACATTTTTCCATCCGAATAGGATGCCGTCCTGCTTGCGCGGAGGATAAAATGCAGAAGCAGGAGGACAACGATGGAAGCGTCAATTATGACAAGGGCGGCGGGAGGAAACGCCAAAAAGAAGTCGGCGAGCGCGTATATTGCCAGAAGCATCAGCGCCTCTCCGGACAGCGCCAGAATGTCAATAGCGAGAAGAGCCGCCTGCCTCCGCCTTCTCAAGGAAGCGAGTCTTTTCTGGAAAATTGCCACAGGATTCGTATTCATGTCAGGACAGCCCGCTCCTTCTTCTCAGATAAATATCCGCGCATAAAACCAGGAGCATCAGCGCCAGTACAGTCCAAGTGTCCCAGTGCGGATCCCAGACTGCCATGGAGCTTTCCGCGCCAGCCGCAGTCTCTTTCAACTCGTCGTGAAAAATCTCGTCCAGATTTTTTTCCTCCAGCATGCGTCCCGCCGTTTCAGAGACAAGCGTTTCGAGGAATTTCACGTCTGCGCTGAGATTGTCCTTTTCGAGCGGGAGTCTTCCCACGCTGAATGCCTCCCTGGCTATTCTACAGCCTTTTTCCGTTACAAGGGCGACGGTGTAGTCTCCTGGAAAATCCATCGTGACGAGCGCCGAAAAACTGTCTCCGGAGCCTGCGTTTTCTGAAAGCGGCGTTTGCTTCACCTCCTTGTCTCCATCGAATACTTTGACGAGCGGAAGCTTGGCGGTACCATCATTTCCGCGGCGTCTGCTGACCGAGATCATAAGCGGCTCGCATGGCATGAGATTTCTTTTGCCGAGCCTCAGTGAATAATCCTGCCCTGGCATATAGTCTGAATGCCTTGCCATCCAGAGTATCGCCTGGATCCAGAATTCCCTATAGAACTTTTGAGCCTTTTCCGAAACCGGGAAAAAGTCCCATTTCCAGAGCCCTTCGGAGTTCACAGTCATGACGATTCCTTTGCCATATTTTCTGCTGATCACGCAGGGGAATGAAATGCGCGACGCGCCAATCTGCGATGATGGAATGCCGACGGCAAGCACTTTTGCAAATGTCTTGAGTTCAACGACCTGCAGGGCGGATGTCAGCGGCGGCAGTTCTTTCCAGATCGGATCGGCGCGGCCGGGAAGAAGATCTCCGAAAAGTCCTGTCTCCTCGCCATCAGGCGTCGGCTCCCAGTAGAAATCAGTCCTGATTGTCTCGCCCCAGACTGCAGGTTCTATGCTGTCAAGCCCGGGGACTTCGCTTTCAGCCGGACGTCCTCTTGCGAAAAGAACTGCACCTCCATGATCTCTTATATATTCCTTCAGCAGGGTGACACGGAATGCATTCAGAAAATATTCGGCGCCTTTTCCAATTATAACGGCATCATAGGCAAGCAGTTCGCCGATGCTGTCCGGGAAGATCGGCTGAGACGACTCTTCTGTCCGGGAAGTGTCGGTTCCGACTGAGTAATAGCGTTCCGATGAAAGACGATGTACTGTGGTGAGTTCGATATTCGAATCCTGGCGCAGGAGTTGTGCGAGGAATTTGCTGTCCCAGTATGGCATGCCTTCGATGTAGATGATCTTAAGCTTCTTTTCAAGGACGCTCACATGGAAATCCATATGATTGTCGCTCCCGTTGCTTTCTTCAAGCGCTGATCTTGCTGTCAATCTGTAGCTGAAGTAGCCAGGCTTCTCGAAATTTATTCTGAACTCTACAGTCCCGGATGAATTGTCTTCCAAGCTTAGTTTCCTCGTTTCAATATCTTTTCCGCCAGGATCAGAGAGCGTCAAATCCACTTGCAGTGGACCTGTGTTCATCGCCGCGACTTTTGGGGTTATTTTCACAGACTGTCCCGGAAAAGCCGTATAATGCCTTCTCGGCAGTATCACAGAAAGATTTTTAAGAGGCACATAGCCGCCAATGGCGACAGCATGGACTTTGACATCTTCGGAACGGAGGGCGAGTGTCGTCTCCTTCAAATCTCCGGCGCAGGTGTTTCTGCCGTCAGAAAGCAGGACTATTGCTGAAAGCTGTCTCTCGGAGCCCCTGTATTTTTCAAGGAGCATGGAGCATGACTTGAGAATTCCTGTGCCGGTGCCATCAGGCTTGAGTCCGCCAAGATCAGAAACTGTTTCGGCGGATTTCTCGAGACCTTCTGCAAATGGATATGTTCTGGACTCGATGCAATCCGGTTTTTTCAAGAATTCCGTAGTCCGGGAGGCGAGACGGCATGCCTCTGCCCATCGCGAGGAAGCCCCGCTGTCTTTGACATCCATGCTCCGGCTTCTGTCAACGAGAATGGCGATCTCCTTCTTTTTCTGCTCGCCGGGGGACTTCCAATTTCCTGGATTGAAGGCTATCACTGCAAGACAGGCTATGGAAATGATTCTGAGGGCAGTCACGAGTACTCTCAGCCCCGGTCGCATTTTAATTGATGATTTCCATGAAAGCCATGTGCCAGCGCCAAGTACTGAGGCAAAGACGAGCGCCAGATATTCAGATGGAAGCAGTGGATTCATGTTTTCTCCATCCATAAGGCGACAGAACCTTCAAGCAGAATGAGCAGAACGGCTAAAAGGAGGAAATACGGCCAGACTTCAATTCCATGGACGAAGTCCCTTATTCCTCCGCCACCGGAGGATGATATTGCGCCGATTTTTGCTATCGTCTGCTCTGGCAGTGTCCTGAGATCCGACTCGATCGGCACGAAATCCACAGTCGAATATCCCAGTGTGCTGTCCCTGTGTTTCCAGGTGTAGAGACCGCATTCCTCCGCCGGATCGCTGACAAAAAATCTCTTATCCGCGGAAAGGATCTGATGCACCGGCAATATTTTTTCATCCTCGCCGGCGAGAGACAGATCTTCGGCTGATTCGTCGCCTTTCAGATCAAACACCATTTTTTGCCCTGGAGAAAAGCTTGTCTTCTCCGGAAGATCCAGCGGATCGCGGCAGACGTTCATCACAAGCTCTCCCATAAAGGGCACAAACTGCGGACTCGAAGCCCAGTCACTGCGCTCTTCTCCAAGAAAAATATTCCAGAAGTAAAAAACGCCTCTGCCATGGCGGTAGGATGCCAATGCCGGGATGCCGTCGTCATATTCGAGAAGGACATCTCCGGTGGGAGGAAGCGCCAGCGGCGGGAAATTCAGCCTCGTCATGAAATTACCTTTCAGCGGATCTCCAAATTCTCCCGTCGCGAAAAGGGAGAATATCTCCGCGTCCTGCCTTGCGAGCTTCATTTTGCGCGGCTTTTTAGAGCTTTCGAGCGCAAATTTCGTATCCCGGGGGGCGGAGCCCGGAACCAATATGCTGAAGAATTTTGCGAGATCGGCGCCGTCCGCCGGACAGCATACGACGTTGTGCCCTGCTCCTATGCAAGATGCAAGCGCTTCCGGGTTCTCTCCGTTCCATGCAGAGAGGAAAACGATGTCAGCCTGCGACTTCCCAATAGTGTCAATATCAACTGTGTCCGTCTTGATCCATCCGATTGATTTCAATGCCTTGTACCAGCATGAGCGATTTTTCTCGTCTCCTGCGGCTACGCCGGCGCTGATGAATTTTCTGACATTTAGAATGCCCCACCTTGAATTGTCGTCCGGGAAGAGATCCTCGCCAATTTCAAATTTATACGGCACGATTCCGGAATTCTTAAATGAGCATTTGAAGCCTGGCACCGCAGACCCCCATGCGGGTATTGAGATTTCCTTTTCATGGCGGATTTCAGAGGTTTTCAAGTAGACGGTGCATTGGCGCGGCTCAGGTGAAAAATTGCGAATCTCGCAGAACAGCGTCAGATCTTCGCCAATGACCGGACTTGCCGGGCGGCTGAAAACCCTCGCGACAGACTGGTTTGACGCCGCAGTCTTGCCAGTGGATATTGTCATGACGTCAACGGTTTTCGGAATTTTCACGGCGATTTCACCCCATTCAGACGCCTGGAAGTCGGAAATGACGCATATCTGCCTGCGCCCTTCTGCTTTTTCAAGCATGCCGACAGCGAGGCTGACGGCGCTGGATATGTCTGATGTCTCGGCAGTTACAGAGGCTCTGCGAAGCTCCTGCTGTAGAAAATTCATGTTCGGTCCGGGGGCTGGATAGACTGCCGATGACTGATATTTCAGCCATATCACATTGGCCCTGTCGCCGGAACCAAGCCCGGAAATTATTTCGGAGGCTTCCGCGCACCCCGCGGCAAAGCGGGTCTGCCCTCCCTCGAGATAGCTGGTCGAAGCGGTCGCATCTACAATAATAAGCACTGTCTTTTTCTCGAAAGGCGCCGCAAAATTGCTGTTCATGAAAAGAAGCGGCAGAAGGAAAAGCATGACAAGCGAAAAGAAAAGAAGAGTCCTGACAGCGAGGAGAATCATGTCGCGCGGTTTTTTTAGCCGCATCCTGTATTTCAATATTTTCCGCAGAAGGCTGTTTGAGCTGAACATATACACAGGTGGTCTGGCGCGCGCGAAAAGATGGAGAATCAGTGGCGCCGCCGCAAGCAGGAGAAAGGGCAGAAATCCCGGATTTTGAAATACTATTTCCATTGGAATCAGCTCATTTGACCAATTTTTCGAAAAGGGAAAAATAATGTGTCTCTGTTGTCGCGAAAGTATATTCGACTTTTTTCCTGCATGAAAGCGCGCGCATCGCTCCAATGTGGCCTGCGATAGCCCTTTCGTAGTGCGGCCTGATGCTGTCCGTATGGACCGTGAGCGCAGAGTCGTTCTCCATGTCAACGAATTTGAGCAGTCCTCTTGTTCCAAGGTCAAGCTCCTCAGGCGCTAGTATGTGGAAAAGATAGATCTTGAAGCCTCTGTGGACATACTGGTTCAATGCGGAGAATATTTCAACCGGATCGTCGAAGAAATCTGAGATTATCACCAGCGAACCACGGCGATGGAGGAGGGGGAATGAGCGTCTGAGCGCCTCCCCCAAATTTGTGGCGTTCCCGGGTCTGTTTTTCTCGAGGACATGCAGGAGATTGTGCAGATGCGAGGGGGTGCTTCCCGGCGGATTGAAATTCCTGATGCGGTCATCGAATATCTGCAGGGAGACAGTGTTGCCGCCCCTGGTGACAAGATAGCAGAGCGCGGCGGCAAAGAAAGATCCGTACTCGAGCTTTGTCGCTTTGGTTCCGAAGCCCATGGAAGCACTGCTGTCAAGAAAAATATGGCATACAGTGTTGGTCTCCTGCTCGTATGTCTTCACATAATAGCGGTCGGTCCTTGCAAATACGCCCCAGTCCAGGAAGGAGATGTCATCGCCGGAAACATACTGGCGGTAGTCGCGGAATTCGGTTGAAAGCCCCTGCATGCGGGAACAGTGCCGACCCGCAAAGAAGCCCTCTACAAGAAGTTTCGGAGCGAACTCGAAGCTCGAGAGCTTGCGGATATCCTCCGGCTTCAGATACTTGTAGAGAGGTCTGCTCACTTGACATGATCCAGCAGATGCCTGATAACTTCATCCACAGCGATTCCCTCGCCTGTCGCGTTGTAGTTGAGGATTATGCGGTGCCTCAGGACTGGAAATGCGACGGACTGGACATCTCCCGCCGAAATGACAGGATTCCCCTTTAGCATGGCAAGTGTCTTCGCCCCTCTGACGAGATTCTGCGAAGCTCGCGGACCGGCGCCCCAGGCGACGTATTTTCTTATGTAGTCGTCAGCCTGCGGGGAAGCCGGACGAGTCGCATGGACAAGCCTGAGCACATAGTCCAAAACATGATCGGGGAGAGGTATCTCAGTTGCAAGATTCTGAAGCTCAAGGACATCGGCGGCGCTCAGAACTCTCTGCGGATTGCAGGTGTCCCGCACCGTCGTCTGGCGGACTATCCTGCGCTCCTCGTCCATGTCGGGATATGCGATGTTGAGAGAGAAGAAAAAGCGGTCGAGCTGAGCTTCCGGCAGGGGATATGTTCCTTCGTGTTCGATAGGATTCTGCGTCGCGAAAACTATGAACGGCTCCTTCAGCTCCATTGTCCTGCCCGCGACAGTGACCTGTTTCTCCTGCATCGCCTCGAGCAGTGCCGCCTGCGTCTTGGGCGGCGTGCGGTTGATCTCGTCCGCAAGAATCAGATTTGCGAAAACGGGTCCGGGAACAAACTCGAATTTCCGCCTTCCGTCCTCGGTGTCCTGGAGAATTTCACAGCCGAGTATGTCTGTCGGCATCATGTCCGGCGTGAACTGTATCCTGCTGAAGGTCAGCCCGAGGATTTTTCCGAGCGTGCTGACGAGGAGAGTTTTTGCCAGCCCCGGAACGCCTACGATCAGGCAATGTCCGCGACTCAGCAGAGCTACTGTCATCTGCTCGACTATTTCATTCTGCCCTACTATCACTTTTGCAATTTCATTTTTAAGAGCCTCGACCCGTTCCAGGCTTTTCTCCCAAGTCTTCGCATTGTCTGCAGTCATAAAGCCTCCGTGATGAGTTCGTGTTCCAGGTATGAAAATTCAATCTAAAATAATGTGGCTGTTGCCGCGATAAGACCGGAAATAGCCGGAATTGCCTGCGCCTTTGCTGAAGTAAATTCCACCGCCGCTGGGAGCGATGGACTTCGGACTGCAGAATTCCTCTACTTTCGTCCAGAAATTTTTCTGCGACTTGATGTATTCTTCGTTCTGCTCGTCCCTAAATTCATCTTCCATTTCGGCAAGGAGTTCATCCTCCTCGCTTTTAGATCCGTCCTTTGCGGCAGTTCCGCCTGCATCTTCAGCTTTAATCATCCATCCGCTACTTTCGCGGATATCCGGCATTCCATATACGCTGGCGTGGAGGAATTTCCGCTCCGGCGATGGCGGGACGGCACCGCCTGCCTTTGCTTTCTGCACACGGATTTTCTCTGTCAGTTTAATTTCAGTTCCGCTACATGTCGGCCGTCTTATGATGCGGATACTGAATTCAGTTTCCGGAGGAAGGGCGGAGACTGCCGTCAGGCAGAGCTCCTGAATCATCTGGACATGGCTTTTCTGCAGTTGACCACCTTTCAGCGCCAGAATCTTGCCGCCGTCTTTCAATGTTTTTGATTCCATGTTGATTTCGACTATTTCATTTGAAAGCGGGAAGAGTTTTTCGTTGAGCGGCTTGCTGTCCTGTGCAAGATCTCCAAGAACAAGCATCTCGTCAAAGCTGAGCCCGTCTAGTACTTTTCTAAGATTTTCCGAGGGAGCGCCAATAAGCATCCCGGTTATCTCCTTTTTTCTGGTGTCATCCACTTTGTCTGCGGAAGGAAGCGGCGGCAATTCGTTTTCGACCTTCCCCGCAATGCGCTGTTTCATCCTGTCCACTGCGAAAGCTCTGAATTTAGGACCAAGCTGGCTCAACAGGGAGGAAAGTTTAAACCGGCGGTCATATGAAAAGGCAGTTCTCCCAGGTGTCTCATCAGGGCTTCCGTAAAGCATTTCGACCGCAATAATGGCAGAATCAAGTTCTTCATCCTTTAAATCATTGATTATCTTTTCCCACAGATGCCTTGTCTTTGAAATATCCGCCTTCTCTTTTACGGCTTTACCGTCGCCTTCCTCTGCGTCCTCATCGCCGAAGACAGCGGAGAACGAATAGACGCTGGCACTTTTATCGTCTGCGTTGAGATCGGGAAGCATGTTGAGAAGCCGCACGCGGGCTTCCTTCGCATTGCTCTTTATCGCCTCTTCCAAAACAATGCTGACAGCCTTGTCAATAGGCTCCTTTTTAAGTTTTTTCATCGCCAGCGTCCGCATCTCATATGAATTGACGACTTCATCGTCCGCCGATGCCGATGCGGCTATTTTGGCGACGATATCGGAGACATTTTCGTTGGACACCAGCATGTTGAGGTGCTTCACCGCGCCTTCTATCTCCTTCTGCCTGTATTCGTTCTGACTGTCGTTATCTTCGATAAAGAACTCGTCATCGAACGAGTCCTCTGCTTCAGCTTTAACGAGCTCCCCGAGAGTCGCAGGCGATATGGCTTCTACGCCGTCAACAACAACAAGAGTCTCAGTCTTTGCCGCTTCCGTTGCAGACTCCTTTCCCTGCACCTCTGTTATTTTCTTGATCACAGCGGTCGTTTTTTTTCCGTTCTTCCCTTTTTCTTTTCCGTTTTGTTCCTTGTCAGGTTTTATGAGCTTTATGAATTTATCTACGAAAGGTTTTGCCTCGGAACCTCTCCCCTCGACATACTTGAAGACAAGATTGATGCTGTTCATGGGCTGTTCGGCGTTCAGAAAATATTCCTCTACAAGGCTTGCATCTTTGCCTTTGCATAGGCTGATCAGCCGCGAGACAGCCTCCTGCTTCTGGAAATCGTCCCCATTTTCAAGATAGCTCTTGGCAAGATCAAATTGAGATTTGTCCTTGTTGGCAATGTACCATTCGCGGCATGTTTCCGCGAATTCATCCAGGTTGTCTTCATCGTAAATTGAATGCCTGAACATTGAATTTTCCCCGTCTTCTGACAATAACGCTGACGCCAGCATCTGTTGTGCGATTTCCCCGCGGGTGAGAGGGCGCGAAATTGAACGATAGATGTTTTTCAGCTCCGATTCGCTTACAGAACTGAGATCCGAAAAAGAAAATCGAGAATTTGAATCATCCATAATTTGCGTAGGCCAATCGTCTTTCAGGAGGGCTATCAGCAGTGGCACAGACTTCATGCCTCTCATCTGGATTTTCTGGAATGCTCCAGGCTCCTCATTTTTTCTGGCGTTATTTCTCCCTTTGCTGGCGGTGTCGCCGAAAATCCAGAGTCCCCCTGAACCGTAAGCTCCACGGAACATCATCATTGAGCCATAGCCGTTCATGGACTTCATGTCGCTGTCCTTGGCATCCGCCAGCTCCGAGGCGAGCTTCTTGTCCTCGTCGGTCATGCCCTCGCCTGTCAGTTCCGGCGC
Source organism: Victivallis vadensis (assembly GCA_020718525.1). GTDB lineage: Bacteria > Verrucomicrobiota > Lentisphaeria > Victivallales > GWF2-50-93 > DYRX01. The sequence goes on along the minus strand of DYRX01000002.1, from coordinate 7,277 downwards.
CGTTTTTGCGGCGATGCGGTTTTTCAAGATGCCGTTAAGTTTTTTCAGCGCGGGCGCATATAGCCAGCCTGCTGGAAATTTGGCAAGGAGGGCATCTATGGAATTGGAATAATTTTTGATGTCTCCATCCTTCTGATAAGTGCGGAAGACATCATCATACTGGGAATTTGCGAGCTGATTGAGCCCCGCGAGAATGACATTTTTGCTCCCTCCGGCATTCTCGAAAAGAAGGGAGACAATTTTGTTCGCATCATCTTTCATCCCCTTCTGGCTGACATGGATTGCAAATAGAAAAAGCTGTCCCATCTCGTTGGAATGAATCAATCTTTGGTATTTTTCGGTCTGGGCGTTTTTCTCCACGAGCGCGTTAGTCACCGACTGGACATCGGCTTTGAGATCGACAGGGAACCAGTCCCCGGATATCTCCATGTCCACTGAGAAGTCCATGAAGATGTTCTGCATGTCTGCCGGACCACTGCCTGACTCCTTTTGTTTTTTTACCTCTTCCTGAATTTTTTTGCTCCGCTCCTCCTGGTATGTCTTGCTGTCAAGAACTTCAACGACGGAAGACTCGTCGGTGACGAATTTGCTTCTGCCTTTCTTGTCTTCAGAGAGCATCCAGGCGTTGCCTTTCACCCCTTTTATCCAGTAGATGCTGTTTCTTCCAGAATAAAATTTTAGCCCGTGTGCATTCAATTTGACGTATACTGCACTGCTCACGTCCGGAAGCCCGAGTTTCGAAAATTTTTCAAATCCCTTTGTGTAGTCCTCTGCGGCTGTGCTTGCTGATCTGTCTTCCGTCTTTGCCTCCGGCTGGACGGCAGGCTGGCTTTCCTTCTTTACCGGTTTCATTGTTATTGTGCCGCCATTGACCTTCCTGACAATGGTTCCATCGGGCAGTTGCTTTACCGATTCGGTCGGCGCCCCACTTTGCGCTGAAGAAGATGTTGCAAGCAATACTACGGCAATGGCAAAGACTGCAAAATGAAAGATATTCTTCATTCTTACTTGAACTCCACGCTTATTTCCTCTTTAGGTTCACAGACCACTCCAGGCTTGCCTGAATACGACATGGGGGAAGACCTCATCATCGCCTCCATTCCGCCGCCGCCAGTTCTCATGTCTTTCAGGAATCCAGGATCCTTCATCATCGTGTCAAAGTCAATATCGTAAAGTGTGAAGCGGTTTTTCTTCTTGGCATCCGGATATGAAGCGTCCGATTTGACAATATCGGATTCGACTTCGACCGCAAGGGACAGCCCGAAGCCTTTGAACATCTTCATTGTAATTTCATCCTCCGACTCGTTCCCGGTGAAGCCAAATGGATTTCCAACGGCATCCATCTGCTGTTTGAACATTTTTTTCTCTTCGGACGTCATCTGCTCCGAGGAAGCGGCATCAGCCGTGGACGAAGCAGGCAATTCCGCATTTTCTTGCTTTGCCGGAGTCTTGTCTTCCTTCTTTTCCACCTTTTCCGCCACCGTTTTTTCTCCCTGCGGGACAATTATCTTAAGAAATCCCAGATCCCCCTTTTTCTCAAACTTGAAGCTGATTGAATCAACCCCGCCGCCCGGCATTCCGCTGGGAACTCCTATACTGTTTCCGAGCGGGATTGTCAGCTTGTTGATGTCTGAAAATTTATATACGGCGATGCAACCTTTTCCGGAAGGACTTTCAGTTTTCTTCCCACTGACGAACTCGACATCATCACCATACTGCGCGGCCTCCATTTTAAGCATGCCCTCGTTGTAAAAGGGATCCTGGTCAACCATGCTTAACCCGTACGGCTGTGGGTTGGCGGCCATCTGTTTTTTCATCTCATTCATCTGCTGTTCGAGCATCGCAGTGCCTTCCTTGCTGTAGGTTCTGGTCAAAGCGATCTTGCCTGAGCCGTCAGGCTTCACCTTAATTACGACCTTCTGCTTCACGCACCCGCCCAAGAGATGCGCCGCAAGAAGCATCGCGATCGGAATCCCCAATACTCCTGCAAGTGAATTTCTGAACTTTTCCGCTACTCTTTTCATCTCCTCTTCCTCCTCGTTACTTATGAGATTGCCTTCTTCTGTTATGACCTTCAGTGTGGTACAATCATCCGACATCGCATATTGTCAAGACAATTTCCTGCGATTGCACAATCAAGGAGCAATATTGACAGGAAGTAAATATTCACAGAACTACGTCGTTCAGCGAATCTTTACGAACGATCGCGGCACCCTGCAGGAAATTACGGTGCAATTTTCATCAGATAATCTGGGGCGGAAGTCTGCGGAAAGAATTATGCCCAGATTATCTTGGAGAGCGCCATACGCATGTTTGCGGCTGTTGAATACTGAATTTCAATATTGAATATTGAACGGAAGAAAATCAGAAAGAGTGCAAAATGCTAAATGCGAATTGAAAAATGCGAAATACGAAGGCTTTAGGGGATAGAGTTTCGGGATGGGAACGCCGACATCCTGTCGGCACTCTTCCGGATGCCGAGCTGGAGCTCAGCGTTCCCAGGGGAGGGCTCTCTTTCAGATACCGAGCTGGTGCTCGGTGTTCCCGGGTTAAATCTTTGTGCCTCCGTGCCTTTGTGCGAGGACAAGTTCTTGTCTCTTAACTTCGCGGCTGGCGACTTGGCGTGAAAAGAAACGTTTTCGGTTTACAGTTTAACAGTCAGAGGCAGAAAAGAATATTTTAACCACAGATGGACACGGATGAACACTGATTTTCCCAGTAAGTCGAAAAAGTCGCCTGCTATCTACGGGCACAACAAACTTTTCGTCTTTGTGCCTCCGTGCCTTTGTGCGAGGACAAGCCCAGAGCGAAGCTCTTTGGACTGCCTGCCCAGAGCTTGTCGCTGGGCGGTGATTATTCACCGTTTTCTCCTGGCGGCGATCATTCGCCGCAAAAGCACCTGAGAAGAATCTCCGGCAAGGCAAAAGCGGCAAATTAACAGCGATCCCCAAGTGTTGGGAGCCTCAAAGATTATAAAAAGATTCTGATGATTTCCGAGATCAATGGTCGCAGGTGTTTTGTCCTTCCTTCAGCGTGCCGTCAAGATAGGACATGACCAGGTTTTCGGGGCTGTCCGCCGGGGCGCCAACCAGCACCTTGATGCCGTTCTGTTTGAAAATATCCTGCGCCCTCTGTCCCATTCCTCCGGCGATTATGACAGTTGCCCCTTTTTCATGAAGCCATTTGGGGAGCAGTCCCGGCTCATGCGGCGGTGGGACTATCTTTGTCACGCCCATAATCTTTTTTTCTTCCGCGTCCGCGTCGACGAGCGCAAATTCCTCGCAATGTCCGAAATGCATGCAGAGTTTTCCATCCGCTGTTGGGATTGCCACTTTCATCTTTTGTTCTTCCTTTGTTTTTAGGTTCGAAACTTTATTGTCAACAGAACATATTCTGTCCAAAATCTTCTCGAAAGCCAGAAGCGAGGGGCCATTGTACGAGGATCCTACAAATGCTGATCCTTCCTCTCCGCATGTGACTATTTCCGAGGCGAAGGGGATTCTGCCCAGAAAAGGCACTGACATTTCCTTCGCCAGGTTTTCACCGCCGCCGGATCCGAAGAGGGGGACATCCTTTGCGCAGTGCGGGCATGTGAAGCCGCTCATGTTTTCGACAAGTCCAAGCATTTCGAGCCCCAGTTCGTTGCAGAAGGATATGCTCCGTCTGACATCGTCGGTAGCTACCGACTGCGGGGTTGTAACGATCAGGGCTGATGAGCCGGCACCGGCAAGCTGTGCAACCGCCAGAGGCTCGTCGCCGGTTCCCGGTGGAGAGTCTATCACAAGATAGTCAAGTTCGCCCCATTCGCTATCCTTCAGGAGCTGTTTTATCACATTGTGCTTCATCGGACCTCGCCAGATGACTGCGTCCCGCTCGTTTTCAAGGAGAAGTCCGATCGAGACCACCTTCAGGTTAGAGTTCACTTCCATTGGTCTTATTTTGCCGTCCGCCGTATTCCCGAGCATCTTCCCCTTGAGTCCGAGAATTCCGGGCACGCTGGGACCGTGAAGATCAACATCAATGAGCCCGGTCTTTTTACCTTTCATTGAAAGAGCATATGCAAGATTTACCGCAACGGTGCTCTTTCCGACTCCGCCTTTGCCGGAAAGGACAAGTATCTTTCTGCATACTTTTCCCATCCGGTTTTTAAGATCCAGATCATCTTTCCTGGATGCCGATTCGCAGTTCCCGGAAGTCCTGGGACAGCAGTCAGACTTGTTTTCTGCCATGTTATTTGCCTCCTTTATTTTTTTGAATTCGGTGTTTGGATATTTCCGCCTCGGCGGATTGGTCATTGGACATTGTAAGAAATAACAGGAATGCGCGGCTCCGGCATCAGGCCCAGTGTCCCTGGACGTTAGCGTTTTCAACAAGCTTAAGATCTCCGTTCCTGTATTTCTCTATGGCATCCTTGACACTGCAGTCTCCGGCGGTGTAAATCTTAATCCCGCATTCGTTGAGCACCGCAAACGCCTTCGGTCCTACGTTCCCCGTTATTACGGCGCCGACACCGAGCTCCGCCACATTTCTGCCTGCCTGTATTCCAGCTCCCTGAGCCGCATTGAGGTTGATGCTGTTGTCAACAAGCTCCGACTTGCCGCTCTCGATGTCGAAAACGATGAAATGCTTAGATCTCCCGAAACGGGGATCAAGTTTTCCGTCAATTTTTCCATCCTGAGAAGTCACCGCGATTTTCATGAAAATTCCCCTTTGTAATCATATTGATAGAGCCCTGAATTGCTGACAAGGCCAAAAACGTGTTTCATGGCTTAGCAGTATGCGTGCCAGAAATATTTTATAAGAGAAAGATAAATATGTAATATGCTTAAATACAAACACTTACATATGTCATAATAAAATATTCAAGACAGCGCTGTCGCCTATTGGCAACTCATTCATTGCATAATGCAATACTTGTTGTCCTTGTCAGAGGAGAATGGTGGAAAATCAGAAAGCTAGTGGAGGAAGGACTTTTTTGCATTTCTGCCGTCGTTTTCGGGGAACTCGATTTTCATCTCCTTCATCTTCCTGAACAGGGTGCTCGGATCTATGCCCAGCTCCTTCGCCGCCTTCCTCCTACTGCCGCCAAGCCTTGAAAGAGTTTCCTCTATCATGCGTTTTTCCATTGCCTTCAGGGTCATTGATCCGAAATTTGCCGCAGTCTTGTGCGCGGTTTCCGGGCGCAGTTCTGGGGGAAGATGATGGAGCTCGATCTGCGAACCCCTGCAGAGGACAAACGCCTGTTCTATCATGTTTTCGAGTTCGCGTATGTTGCCGGGATAGTCGTGGCACATGATGCGCTCGAGCGCCTCCGGGGACAGTCCGGACACTGACTTGCCCTGGAGCCGGTTGAACTTTGAGATAATGTGCTCGACAAGCAGTGGAATGTCCTCCCTGCGTTTTCTGAGCTCTGGCAGTTCCAAATGCACGATGCGGATACGGTAATAGAGATCCTCGCGGAACTTCTTGGAGGCAACCAGCTCCTTCAGATTCCTGTTTGTGGCGGCGACGACCCTCACATTGATCGGGACTGTATCCACAGAGCCCAATGGCTCCACGGTGCGCTCCTGGAGGACCCGCAGTAGCCTGACCTGCAGGGCGGGGGAGATGTCGCCGATCTCGTCGAGGAATATGGTTCCGCCCTCGGCTAGCACGAAGCGTCCGGGCTTGTCCCGCCTGGCATCCGTGAAGGCGCCGGCCTTGTGCCCGAAAAGCTCGCTCTCCAGCAGAGTGTCTGGGAGCGCGGCGCAGTTTATGGCGACAAAATTTTTCTTTTTTCTGGGGGAGAGCCTGTGTATCGCCCTTGCGAAGAGCTCCTTTCCTGTTCCGCTCGGCCCTTCGATGAGGACGGTGCTGGAGCTTTCCGCTATCTGGGGGAGAATTTCGAAAAGTCCCTGCATGATGGGACTGCGCCCCACAATGTCCTCAAAGCAGTGAGTCTTCTGCAGTTCCTTGCGGAGCGCCTCGATCTGGCTGAGATCCTGGAATGTCTCGACTCCGCCGAGCACATTGCCTTTCGCATCCTTGAGTGCGGCGGCCGAGACGCGAATCGGCAGACGCAGACCACGGTTCGTGATGATGTGCGCGGTGCTGTTCACAACGGGTTTTCCGCTCTCAAGACAGCGCTTGATGGCGCATTCCTTTTCGCATATCTCGGCGTGGAATACGTCGGAGCAGTTTCTTCCGATCGCATCCTTCCTGGATATGCCGGTTATCCTTTCGGCGGCTGAGTTGAATGACTGTATCCGCCAGTCGAGGCCGACCGTGAATACGCCCTCGTTGATCGAGTCGAGAACTATGCTGTTGCTGTGATCCATCTTTGACAAGTCCAGACCCGGCAGTGCCGGAAACGAATTAAGCGATGATTTGCGAAGTACAGGATTCAAGCATACTGCATGCATAATGCAATTCTGTTCTCCTTATAGTATTGCACAATAAGATGATATTGTCAAGCTCTGATTTTGGATAAGATACATAACATATTTATATACAATTAGATATGACTTAAATAAATTCCAGTGGCATGAATGATGCTAAACTGCCTAACATAGAAGAGCATATTCAGCGGAATCAGGAAAGCTGAAAAATGAAAATAGCGGTGTCTCATTGCCAGGGAAGGATATCTCCGGTCTTCGATGTCTCCGAGAATATTCTTCTGATCGAGCTTGCAGACGGCAGGATCGAAAGGCGCGTTCATGCGATGATTTCTGGCGTAGGTCCTTCAGCAAGGGCCAAGGCACTTTCAGATCTGGGCATCAAGATGCTCGTATGCGGCGCTATTTCGGGGGAGCAGGAGGCGGCTGTCAGAAACAACGGAATAGATGTCGCCGGCTTTGTCTGCGGAGATACGGAGGCGGTGCTCGACGCCATCTTGAATGGCAAGCTTTCAGACACGCGATACGTGATGCCAGGATGCTGTGGCAGACGCAGGCAGATGCGCAGGGGAGCCTGCGCTGGTTTCAGATGATTTTCCGGCGGCTGGTCGGACTGGTCGGACTGGAAGAAGTTGCTAGCGTAGCGAGCCTAATTTAAAAAGGAGGTGATTATATGCCAAGAGGAGATGGAACAGGACCGATGGGAAAAGGGGCGGGAACTGGGCGCGGGCGTGGTTCTTGTAGTGCCGGACAGGCGAAAGCGCCGGCGGGAGGAGCTGGCAAAAGACAAGGACAGGGGCGCGGAGGACGCGGTCAGTCTGCCAGCCGCTAAATAAAAAACAAATGGAATAAGGAGAAATCAAAATGCCAAGAGGAGATGGAACAGGACCGATGGGAATGGGC